>DATCGK010000635.1:0-3706 GCA_036508975.1 Candidatus Limnocylindrales bacterium | reverse complement strand
AGTCATCCGGTCGCTCTTTCCGACCTCAAATGCCGTCTGACTAGGCCTTACACCGCGCCCCCGGGAGGACTCGAACCTCCGACCCGCGGATTAGAAGGCCGTGGATGTAACCGCAGCCACCCGTTGGAGGGCCGCCATGGCGGGACTTGAGGCGGCGATCCGCGAAGACTTGGCGCTACTCGCCTTTGTCGACGATCCGCATCCGGCGGACGCACTGCTGACGATCGAGCAGGCGAGCCAACGCTTGCACGTGTCTCGGGCAACCATGTTCCGTCTGATGACCGACGATCCGGACCTGAGGTTGCCTCGAACGAGTAAGCCGATGGGAAGGAGCCAATGGTGACCAAGTCACAGGACCGAGTGGAGGCGCGGCGCGCGATACAGGAGCGGGCCATCGCCCGGCGACACGAGCGCGAGCAGAAAGAAGTGCGGATCGCGGACTTGGCCGTAACGGTCAACGCAGCGCTGCGGTCCGGCCGGCGCGCACTCGAGGAAGCGGAACGCAACGCCGGGCTTGCCTTGACCCAAATGATCGTGACCGAAGGCCTAGCCGTGACGGAAGCCATCGAATGGGTCGGCGACCTGACGTTGAGCGTGCGTGAAGTCGCGCGCCTCCGTAGCTTGTCCCAAGATCCATCAAAGGCGTCAAATCCAGGGGGTGGCCTCAGGTGAATCCAGTAGAAGCACTCTGGCGCATCAGCCCGGCGTGCTCAGCCCACCCGCGACAAACTGGGCGACGTCACGGGTGACGGTGGCGCTGACGGACGGGACTCTCGTCGTCCAGCTCCGCGACTCGACCCTTGAAGGGCTCGTCCCCGGCGAACGGGTGGCCGTCGAGCTTGCCCACGTCCCAGCCCTCGCCCGCCCGGCTCTCGCCCGCTAGGTGGACTGCCTGCTGGCTGTGTCAGCCGTCATGCGCCTGCACGCCCAGGGTTTCGCGGAGGTCAGCTGTTCGCGACCGCCGCACTTTCTATCGGCAGGCCGACGCTGAACCGCTGTACATAGGCGTCGAAGCCGGCCACGTCGGCGGGATCGGGCTCGATAGTCTCGAGGCTGGATCCGCGAACACCCGGCTGGTCAGGTAGTCGGCCAGGGCCTGCCCGTCCGTACGGTCCCGGGCGAATGCGGCGAGTAGGGCGATGCCCCAGGCTCCCCCTTCGCCGGCGATGTCGCCGACCGAGACCGGCGCGTCGACCGCCGCGGCGAGGTACCGCTGGGCGACGCCCTTCGTCTTGAACAGGCCGCCGTGAGCGAACAGCGAATCCAACTGTACGTTCTCGGTCTTCAGCAGAACGTTCATGCCGATACGCAGGCTCGACAGGGCCGCGAACAGCTGGGCGCGCATGAAGTTCGCCAGCGTGAACCGGCTCTCCGGCGTCCGTACGAACAACGGCCGACCTTCTTCCAGGCCCGTGATGTGCTCGCCGGACAGGTAGTTGTACGCGAGCAGCCCGCCGCAGTCCGGCTCCCCTTCCAGGGAGGCGGTGAACAGGCTTTCGAACACCGCACCGACATCAGCGCTCGCGCCGATCCTCATGGCGAACTCGCCGAACAGGCCCACCCACGCGTTCAGCTCGCTGGCCCCGTTGTTGCAGTGCACCATCGCGACCAGGTCACCCGCCGGTGTCGTCACCAGGTCCAGCTCGGGGTGCATCTCCATAAGATCGTGCTCCAGCACAACCATGGCGAAGATCGACGTGCCGGCACTCACATTCCCCGTACGACGGGCGACCGAGTTCGTCGCAACCATCCCCGTCCCGGCATCGCCCTCGGGCGGGCAGCACAGGGGGCCCGGCTGCAGGACCCCGGACGGGTCCAGCAGCGCCGCGCCCTCAGCGGTCAACTCGCCGGCCGGTCCGCCCGCGGACAGCACCGTGGGGAGGATGTCGCCGAGCTTCCACCCGAAGCCACGGTCGGCGACGAGGTCGTCGAACTGTCCGAGCATGGCGCGGTTGTACGAGCCGGTGGCGATGTCGATCGGGAACATGCCGGACGCGTCGCCGACCCCCAGCACCTTCCGCCCTGTTAGCTGGCAGTGGACGTAGCCCGCGAGAGTGGTGAGGTGGGCGATCCGCCCGACATGGTCCTCGCCGTTGAGAATCGCCTGGTACAGGTGGGCGATCGACCAGCGCTGCGGGATGGCGTAGCCGAACAGCCCGCTGACCTGCTCACTGGCCGGCCCCGTGATCGTGTTGCGCCACGTACGGAACGGGGCCAGCAGCCCATCGGACGCATCCAGCGCGAGGTAGCCGTGCATCATCGCCGAGACACCCAGGGAGCCGATGGTCCGCAGCTCGACGCCGTAGCGTTCCTGCACGTCCGCGGATAGTGACGCGTACGCGGCTTGCAAACCGGTCCTGACAGCATCCAGCGAGTAGGTCCAGACGCGGTCCACGAACTGGTTCTCCCAGTCGTGGCCGCCCGCGGCGATCGGAGCGTTGTCCTCGCCGATCAGCACCGCCTTGATCCGGGTCGAACCGAACTCGATGCCCAGGGCGGTCCGCCCCTCCTCGATCGCAGCACGAGTGCCTACGGACAGGTCCTCGATCATCGTTGATCCTCCCAAGATGCCGGCGGCGGACTCGCCGACGTGGCCGAGGCCGACGATACCGCCGACGGCCGGGAAGAACCGGGTGTTGGTAGGGCAGTTCTCATGGGACCCGATGGCCTGCAGCCCGGTACGGCTCGTACCACTCGGGCCTGGTCAGGACGATGTCCGCGCCCTTGGCGGCCGCGGTCAGTGCCTCAGCGGGTCAGGCGAGTTCCGATCGCCGTAGTACCCCTACGCCAGACGCGGCGCAGGGACGCATCGAGCACGCTCGCCGCGTGGAGGGTTGCTCGAGTTGGGGGCCATCTGTAGTCTCACTACAGAACGCTTCGACAACGAGGGGGAGGTCGATGCCGGCGATGCCAGAGCAGACGCTCACGAACGTGAACGCTCCGGACGTGCTCGTGCAGCCCGGGATGTGGATGATTGGCGTCGACGGTGTCATGGGGGGTCCGGACCGGCGGGTATGGCAGGTTCTCGGTGACCTGGGCGGCGTGTCCGCCGACGGGGACGCGTTCGAGGCCGGCGTGCGGGCGCGGCGTGCGCCAGGGCCGTCCCGCTCTCTCTCGGGGAGGCCGTCCCATCACGCGGTCCTCGCCACGGGGGACCTGGTGCGTCGCCTCGAAGTGATGTCTAGCGTCCTCGGGCTGGATGTGCTGAAGATCTGATGGCGAGGCGCGCGGAGGTATCCGTTGCGGGAGGCGGGCCCTCGGCCCGGTCTCCGGAGATGCGGGTCGCAGGTGCCGTCCCGGGTGCAGGGTGTACTGGCGGGAGTGGGAGGGACACAGTTGTCTGAGAGCGTGCAGGAGCGCGGTCGGGTCGTGGAGCTGTTCGACGGCAGGACGCTCGACGGGTGGCACGCGGTGCCGCGGTTGCCCGTCGCCGCCTGGCCTGGGGGACCGGCGCCGGACCCGGGGTCCTCCGAGTACCTGGCGGCGGCGAGGAGCGTCGGCGGGTGGTCGGTCCAGGACGGTGCCATCGTGGGGACCCAGAACCCGCCGGGCTCGGGTCTCGGCGGGTACTTGCTCACGGACGACCGGTACAGCGACTTCCAGCTGACGTACGAAGTGCGACCGGACTGGCCGGCGGATACGGGCGTGCTCGTGCGGGCCAGCGACCTGGGCGCCCAGGGGTTCCAGGTGCTGATCGACCACCGCA
>DATCGK010000634.1:0-2616 GCA_036508975.1 Candidatus Limnocylindrales bacterium | reverse complement strand
CCCAGGTAGAGCGTGGTCTCCCCGCCCGCGTTCCAGTCGCCGGCCGAGTGGTCGGCCCTGGTCATCGACACGCGCAGACCGGCCGCCTCGACCGTCCCGCCCTTGTTCATGCCCATGACCTGGTCCGAGCCGCCGGGAAGCCTGCGGGAGAGCCACAGGCTCATCTCGTGAATGCACGGCCACGCGGGGCGCAGCCGGGACGCGAGGGCGATCGCGTCGCCCATGTGATCCCCGTGCCCGTGGGTGACGAGCAGGAGGTCGCACCGGTCCACGCTGTCGGCGGACCTGGGGCTCTTCGGGTTGCCCAGCCACGGGTCGATCAGCACGGTCTTCCCGCCCGGCGTGGTGATCTCGACGGCCGCGTGCCCCAGCCACGTGATCGAGGTGTCCCGTCCGATCGACATCGAAGCCTCCTGCCGCCGCCCGGCGGCGATCCTGCTGCACCGGCCTGGATGGCCATTATCCGGCGCCGGGCCGGTGACGGCTAATGCTGCGGAGTGACCTGCGGGTCGGGTCCGAGAACCTCCCGGAGGTGGACCTCGAGACGATCCTCGCGGACGCCGGGGTAACGGAACAGGTCTACCTGGATCGCGTGGTAGTAGGCCCAGACGACAGCGGCGTCCACAAGTCCGCGCTCGACCATCGCGAGGACATCTTCGCGGTCATGTGCCACCAGGCGATGCACCTTGGCAAGCGCCTGCGCTGGGTACTCGAAGTGGCGGAACGTGACGCGCCCGCGGCGCTCGATGAACGGCGAGCGATCCTCCCAGCCATGCTTGACCGGGATGAACTGGTCGGGCGACGCGAACTCGAGGTTCATGTCGATCTCGTCGGCCAGGGGCCGAAGGGCCCGGAGCACGCTGTCCTCGTCGTCGGCGACCACCTTGATGTCGACGTCGTCGGTGGTCGGTCGCCATCCGTGCAAGACGGCGGTGGCCCCGCCCGTCAGATAGACCGTGGCCTCGACCGGTACGCGTGAGCCAACGACGGCCATGAACCGTCGGACGAGAGCGGCATCGCTCTGCCTGCGCGTCACGCCCGGACCCTCCATGCGCCATCGAGGAAGGACAGCATCCGCCCCAGAAGTGCGTTGTAGCGCGCGTGAGCGTCGTCGCCGACCTCCTCCTCGAGTGCGTTGTGCAAGGCATCGACCGGATCTTCGTCAACCGGCGGGACAGTGATCCCGACTTCCGCGAGCCGCTCGCGACACACCGTCAGCACGAGTGCAGAAACCGTGAGCCGGCCACGGGCCAGATCGTCGAGCCCGGGCTCGACGATCTCGAACCCAGGAAGCGATCGGTAGGCGGAGAGGCTCGTTCCCACGACTGGATCATCCGGCCGTGGCCGTGATCATGCAAGCGACCGGGGCCCACGTGGTTTCACGCAGTCGGTGGCGCAGTTGCCCCGGCGCGGCACCCTGACAGTTCCACCTGATGCCAACCACCAGGGCATTCGCCAGCTCGTTGGGGCTGGACACGGACGGACCCGAGCGTGGGACCGTCCGGGACTTCCGCCATTTGCGGATCGAGGACGGCATTTGACTGCTCCGAGGTGTCGAACGCCAACCACGACGGCATTTGGGGATCCCGAGGTGGACGAGGGGCGCGACAGGAGGCGCGATCCCGCGTCGGGTGGCAGGTCCGCGGTGCACGACGGGTACCGATGCGCTCGCACGATCCGGGCTTATCCGGCGCCGGGCCGGTGGCGGCTACACTCCCAGGGTGCTCGCACAGCAGATCGTCTCCAGCCTCGCGCCGGTCAGCCGGACGGTCCAGGTCGCGCCCCGACGTCGGGCTGCTCGCCCGGCTATGGCCGGGATGCTCGCCTGATGGCCGTCCTGCCGCCGCTGCGGATCCGCGTCCGGCTGTTCGCCATGCAGCGCGAGACGGCGGGCATGAAGGAGATCCGCCTCGAGGTCCCGCTCGGGTCCACCGTGGACGACGCCTGGAACGCCGTCGTGGCGACGGTGCCGGCCCTCGCGCCGGGCCGGGCGTTTCTGCGCTTTGCGGTCAACGGCCGGTGGGCGGACCCGGCGACGCCCCTTGCGGATGGGGACGAGGTGGCCTGCATCCCCCCGGTGAGCGGCGGGGCGGGCGACGAAGCGCGCGACGAAGCGGGCCACGAGGTGGGCGATCACGTGGACGATGCTGGGGGTGCCGAAGCCGGCCTGGGGCGCTGTCGGATCCTCGAGATCCGGGCCGAGCCGTTTCCCCCGGATCTCCTGTCGACGCTGGTCGACCGGCTCGCCACGGACGAGGACGGGGGCGTGGTCGCGTTCATCGGCCGCACCCGCGTGACCCCCGGGACGCCGGCCCCCGGCCAGGAGCCCGCCGCGGTGCTGCTCCGGGGCAGGGTTGTCGAGGGCCTGGAGTACGAGGCGTTCGAGCCCATGGCGCTCGAGGTGCTGGCCCGGATCGCAGACGAGATCGGGGAGCGATGGGGCGTGACCCACCTCGCCATCGTCCACAGGACCGGTGCCGTGCCCCTGGGCGAGATGTCCGTGGTCGTGGTCGCGGCCTCCCCTCACCGGGACGCGGCGTTCGAGGCGGCCCGGTACGCGATCGACGAAACGAAGGCCCGGGCACCGATCTGGAAGGCCGAGCACTTCGCGGACGG
>DATCGK010000633.1:0-11801 GCA_036508975.1 Candidatus Limnocylindrales bacterium | reverse complement strand
GGGCGTCGTGCAGGCACCCCCGGCTCGCACCCGGGCCGTTGCGGTGGCCCGATCGAACGACACCTGCCGCGGGGCACCACCGGAAGCGCCCGCGCCCTCCTGTCAGGCGTTCAGAACGCGCGTTTGACACCAGCCACCTAGCCCTGGCGGGCGCCGCAGCGGCGGCAGAACCGGGCGTTGGCGGACAGCGATAGGCCGCACTCGACGCAGGGCCGGGCCGTCACGGGCCCTGTGGCCGGCAGGATCGCGGGTGCGCCGCTCAGCACCTCCCGCGCGGATGCGGCCCACAGCGCGGATGCGTCGCCCTGGGGCAGGATCGGCCGGCCCGCGATGGTCAGGGGCACGTCGCGGCGGGCGCCGGAGGACGGCCAGACGGGTGCGGCGGGCCACCGAGGCGCGCTCGTGTTGTCGTCCGGAGCGACGGCGAGCCACGGAGACGGGACCGGTTGCGCCGGAGCCGGAGCCGGGGAGGGCGCCGGGGGCGTCACGGGCGTCGGCGTGGGCGTGAGCTCGGGCGAAGTTGCCGCGACCGGCCAGGAAGGCTGCGGGACGTTGTCCTCGCGGCGGGGCTCCGGCTCCGGCTCGGCAGCGGCGACTTCGGCTTCGGGCCCGGCAGCGGCGACTTCGGCTTCGGCTTCGGACTCCGGCTCGGCAGCCACCGCTGCGGCTTCAGCTTCGGGCTCTGGCTCGGCAGCGGCGAGTTCGGGCTCCGGCTCGGCAGCGAGGGCCTGCTGTGCCTCGTAGGCGGCGACAGCGTCCGCCACCGACTGGCCAGACGCAAGGCCCTTGACCCGGACCGGTTCGGGGACCGCAGGCTCCTCGAATCGTGCCCGCGCAGCCTCCACGGCGGCAAGCTCGTCGGGAGAGGCCGCGCCGGCAGGAGAGGCAGCTTCGATCGCGGCGACAGCAGCAGCCGCTTCGGCTAGGTCGAGCGTGCCGACAGCCGCCCGATCCTCGATCCAGGCCTCGCTCTCCGCCTCGGCCTGGGCCTCGCCCTCCGCCTCGCTCTTCGCCTCGGCCTGGGCCTCGCCCTGGGCCTCGCTCTCGGTTTCGGCCTCTTCCGTTGGCGATATGCCCAGCACCAGCGCGAGACGGGTGGCCGACACGTCCGAATCGGGCCAGACGGCGGCCTCCGCGACGATGGGCAGCCCCTCTTCGTGGAACGCTGCCGCGACGGCCGGCTCAGGAGCGGTGGATGCGGTGACGCGTGCCTGGGCCGCGTCGAGCGTCGGGTCCGGCGCGCACGTCAGGCAGCGGCCCTCGGGCCCGTTCCAGCACGCTCCGCACGTGTACTGGCGACAGTTCAGGCAGAAGTTGAACGCCCGGTGGAAGGCATCGAGCTGGTGTGCGGTGGCATTCAGCTCCTGCTCGCTGCGCGCGTCGGCCATCGCCTCCGAGAATGAGGAGTCATCGGACAGCACGAAGTTGCGGACGCCCCGCGAGAACACCTTGACCCGGCCGATACGCGACCGACGTGGTGCGCTCGACTCGAAGGTGTAGCGGGTGCCGCATCGTTCACAGAACGATTCGGTGAGGATCTCCGTCATCGGGCCCCAGGAACGAAACCGATGCCACGCAGCGATGCTGTGGGGCAGTTCCAGAGTATATCCGTGGGCTTGTCGTGGTCCTTCCCCCGAGGTACCGAACGGCGCTTGCCGTTGGTCCCGGCACACGGCGACCGGGGTCACGGCGCCCGCTCTGATACGGTTCCGGTCGATGGCAGCAGTCGCGGACCTCGAACGTCTCCTCGAGCGCGTCTTCGAACGCACCACTGCCCGGTTGTTCAAGGCCGGCGTCCAGGTGGTGCAGGTCGAACGACGGGTCGAACGGGCCATGGAGCGCGCCCGGAGCCAGGATGGGACGCGTGTCTCCGTGCCGGCACGCTACCGGGTGCGTCTCCATCCATTGGATCTCACCGACGCCTCGGCGCGCGCCGGCGGTGCGTCCGAGCTCGCTGCCCATCTCGCGCAGAGCGCACTTGCGTTCGCCCGCTCGCACGGATACCACCTGGCCGGGCGTCCCGAAGTGTGGCTTGTCGCCGACCCCGCCGTCGAGCGAGGCCAGGTTGAAGTGGACGTTGTCGGGAAGGGAGTCGGCGCAGCGGGCCCGCCTCCAGTCGCCGGCCCGCCGCTTCCCGCCGCCGACTGGCCGCCTCCTGCCGCCGAAGCGAGCCCTGCCGCGGCGAGTCCGTCCGGGGACCCGATCGCCGGTGCGCGGCCTTCCACCGCCGCAGCGAGTCCCGGAGCCGTACCAGCTGCCGGTGCCACGCTGCCGCCCGTGGCCGCACGAGCGGCACCCCCTCCCGTCGTGGCGCCCGTGGACGCCCCACCGGCAGCGAGTCCGCCAGCCGGTCTCGCGGCCTCGGCCGCCATCGGGGGCCAGGTTGAGGGCGGCGAGGCGTACGCGGCCGGTATCCGCGGCGACGGCTCCCAGACGCTCGTCTTCCGGCGCCCGGTGCCCCTGGCGGCGCGCGCGGTTCTCCGTGTCTGCGCCGCCGACGGACGTGAGAGGACCATCGAGGTCGACGGAACCCCGCTCACGATCGGCAGGTCGCAGGACAACGCGCTGGTGCTCGGCGACAGACGGGTCTCACGCCACCACGGCCGTCTCCAGGCGCGACGCGGCACGCTGCTCTACACGGACCTCGGGAGCACGAACGGTAGCCGCGTCAACGGCATCCGCGTGGACGAGATCGTTCTCGGCGAGGGGGACCGCCTGCAGGTCGGCGACACCGTGCTTGTCGTCGAGATGTTGCCCGGCTGAGACATGGACGGCTTGGTGCTCACCCTGTGGCTGGCGCGCCTCCTGTTCCTGGCGTTCCTGTACGTCTTCCTGTTCGCCGTCGTGAGGGTGCTCCTGCGCGATCTCCGGGCCGCGTCCCGCGGGCCGGTGGAGCTCGGCAGGCTGGTGGTCGTCGCCTCGCCGCGCGGTGAGCCCGTTCCCGGAGCCGTGTTCCCGCTCGACGCCGTCACCACGATCGGCCGGGACGTGAACAACGGCATCGTGGTGGACGACCCGTTCGCGTCCGCCGAGCACGCCGTCCTCACCTTCCGGGGACGGGTCTGGTACGTCGAGGACCTCACCAGCACAAACGGGACCTTCGTGAACGGCGTCCAGGTCCCGGGGATCTCGGAGATCGGGTTCGGAGACGAGTTGCAGGTCGGCGAGATCCGGCTCCGCCTTGATCGGGGCCACTCCTCGTGAGCGTCGCCGCCCAGGCGAGGCCGTTTGCCGGAGCACGCCCCAGGATCCGGCCCCGCCCGCGTACCACCGAGCTCGGGCTCCTTGCGCTGGTTGCCGTGGCGCTCGTCATCGGGGCCGCGACCCTCGGGGCGACCCAGCGGCTGATGGCCGCCCGGATCGCGGGTGAGACCCTGGCCTCGCTCGACTTCTCGCCGCCGGACCCGACGGCCCTCGTGGTCTACCTCGGCGCGACCGGCCTCGTCCACGTCGCGTTCGTCATGGCCGGACGCCGGATCGACCAGGTGCTGCTGCCGGCGGTCGCGATGCTGGGCGGCATCGGCCTCCTGCTCATGCAGCGCCTCCCGCAGGATCTCGTGCAGCAGTCGTTCTACGGCCTGGTCATCGGCCTCGGCCAGCTCCAGCTCATGTGGCTCCTCGTCGCGATGGCCGTCATCGGGGTCCTGGCGCTCGCGGTCCGCTCCGACGCGTGGTTGCGAAACTACAAGTACACCTGGGCGGCGGCCGGGATCGGGTTGCTGCTGCTCACCTTCGTCTTCGGCAGCGATGTCAACGGCGCCCGCCTCACCCTCTCGATCGGGCCGGTCTCCGGGCAGCCTTCGGAGCTCCTCAAGGTGATCCTGGTGGTGTTCCTCGCGGCGTACCTGTCCGAGAACCGGTCGCTTCTCGCCGAGGAGAGCACGCGAATCGGTCCTCTCCGCCTGCCGCCGGTCCCGTACCTCGCGCCGATGGGCGCGATGTGGGCGATCGCCCTGGGCATCGTGGTCGTCCAGAGGGACCTGGGCGCCGCCCTGCTGTTCTTCGCCGTGTTCCTGGCGCTGCTCTACGTCGCCACCGGGCGCCCCTCGTACGTCGCCGGCGGCCTGGTCCTGTTCCTCGCCGGCTCGTTCGTCCTGTACAACGTGTTTGGCCACGTCCACCAGCGCGTGGACAACTGGCTGGATCCGTGGGCCGATCCATCCGGCGCGGGGTTCCAGACGATCCAGGCGCTCTACGCCCTTGGCCGGGGCGGGCTGCTGGGCGTGGGGCTGGGCGCCGGGCTGCCGACGATAGGGGGTCACCTCCCGATCCCCGCCGTCCACACCGACTACCCGCTCGCGGCCCTCGGCGAGGAGCTGGGGCTCATCGGGCTGCTGGCGATCCTGGGGCTCTACCTGGTCGTGGTGGAGCGGGGCCTCCGGATCGCGTCGGCTGCCCATGACGACTTCCGGTCGCTCCTGGCGGCCGGGCTCGCGCTGGTCATGGGGATCCAGGCGTTCATCATCGCGGCCGGGAACCTCAAGCTGATCCCCCTCACCGGCATCACTCTGCCGTTCATCTCCTACGGCGGCTCCTCGCTGCTCGCGAATGCGATCGTGGTGGGTCTCCTGCTGGCGCTCTCGGACCGGGGGGCCGGGGCGCCGGCACCACCACGCAACCGGCGCGGGCTGCGCACGCGCCTGCGCGGGGGCGACGCATGAGCGCCGACGGCACCAGCAGCGGGATCGGCCTGGCTGGCGCGGGCGGCATGACCGAGGCGCCGGGCAGCGGTACCGGGGCGCCCGGCGCAACCGCGGCGCCCCGGGCGCCCGGCGCAACCGCGGCGCCCAGCCGCGGGCCTGGCAGCGGGACCGGCGGCGGGCGGCGGGCGATGCGGCCGATCGGCGCGAACGTCTTCCGGACCGGGCTGGCGCTCGCCTGTGCGTTCGCGGTGCTGGCCCTCGGTGCGGGCTGGTGGCAGGTGGCGGAGGCCGAGCATCTCGCGACCGCGCCGGACAACCCGGCGGTCATCGCTCTTGCACGGCGCACGCTGCGCGGCCCGATCGTGGACCGCCAGGGGGCCTGGCTTGCACGGAGCACGCGCGACAAGAACGGCGAGGCCGTGCGCACCTACCGGGACACCACGATCAGCCCCGTCGTCGGGTACGCCTCCCGCCTGTTCGGGACCAGCGGCCTGGAGCGCGCCTACAACGCCCAGCTCCTCGGCCTGATCGGCTCGGACCCGCTGGGTGGCCTGACCGACAAGTTCAAGCTCGCGCCGCGCGCCCCGCTGGGTCTCAAGCTGGCGCTCGACCTGCGGCTGCAGGGCGCCGCCGTGAAGGCGCTCGGCACCGACGTGGGCGCGGTCGTGATGCTCGACCCCATCACGGGCGAGATCCTCGCGCTGGCGTCGACCCCGACCTTCGACGCGACGGCCATTGCGAACCCGGACACCGCAGTGAAGGCATTCACCACCCTCCGGGAGGACCCGAAGAACCCGCTCCTGCCGCGGGCGACGCTCGGGCGGTACGTGCCCGGATCGGTGTTCAAGATCGTCACGTCGATCGCGGCGCTCGACACACGCGCCGTGACGCCCGCTACCACCTTCCCGGAGCAGCCGGCCGCGGAGAAGACGGGGCTCCTGGTCAACGGGTACCGGATCCGTGACGGTCACCACCCCCAGACCGGGGCCACCGCCCTGGACTTCACGGGTGCCACTGAGGTGAGCTGCAACATCTGGTTCGCGCTGGCCGGCCTGCGAACCGGTGGCTCTGCCCTGGTCTCGACCGCGGCGGAGCTCGGGTTCGGCGCGCCGATCCCGTTCGACCTGCCCACGGCGATCAGCCGCGTGACCTCGGGCAAGGGAAGCGCCCCGGGTGGCTTCGTGGATGACGTCGAGTTGGCCTCGGCCGCCTTCGGACAGGGCCAGACCTTCGTGACGCCGCTCCAGATGGCACTGGTGGCGGCGACGGTCGCCAACGATGGGGTGCTGATGAAGCCGCACCTGGTGACCGCGCTCACCGGCGATGGCCCGGGGGCGCGGACGATCAACCCCGAGGTCTGGCGGCGCGTCATCGGGGTGGACGACGCCCGGGCCATCCAGGTTGCGATGCAGCAGGCGGTGGAGGGGCCGCTCGGCCGCTTGTTCACGTCGGGGGCGAAGGTTGCCGGGGTGCCGACCGCGGGCAAGTCCGGGACGGCGGAGCTCGGCGGGACGGGCGAGCCGCACTCGTGGTTCATCGGGTTCGCGCCGGTGGACAACCCGAAGGTGGCGATCGCCGTGCTCGTCGAGCGGGGTGGGCGGGGAGGGGAGCGGGCCGCGCCGCTGGCCGGCGCGATGCTGACGAAGTACTTCGAGCTCTACGGAAAGCCGTAGCGCAAGGACGGCCAGACCGGGCGGACCGGATCCTCGCGAGAACCTCATTCCGGGTGCAGTCGTACACTGGGCCGGAGGCACGACCTCGCCGCGTCCCGGTCCCGATGTTCGACGTCACCCACGAGCCGGGCCGGACGTCACCACGACCCAGGTCCGGGAGGTGCGGCGCGGGGCCGCAGACCACGGGAGTCCGATGAGCAACATCCAGCAGGTCGGCGACAAGGTTCTCGCCAACGTCGAGCGTGTCATCGTCGGCAAGCACCACGAGGTCCGGCTGGCGCTGGTCGCCCTCCTGTGCCGTGGCCACCTCCTGATCGAGGATGTCCCGGGTACCGGCAAGACCGTGCTCGCGAAAGCCATTGCCCGCAGCCTTGGCTGCACCTTCCGACGGATCCAGTTCACGCCGGACCTGCTGCCGTCCGATGTGACCGGCCTCTCGATCTACAACCAGAAGACCCAGGAGTTCGAGTTCCGACCCGGGCCGATCATGAGCCAGGTGGTCCTCGCGGACGAGATCAACCGGGCCACGCCCAAGACGCAGAGCGCCCTCCTGGAGTGCATGGAGGAGCGCCAGGCGACGATCGACGGCGTCTCGCACCAGATGCCGGACCCGTTCCTTGTCATCGCCACCCAGAACCCAATCGAGTACGAGGGCACCTTCGCGCTCCCCGAGGCGCAGCTGGACCGGTTCATGCTCCGCATTCGCCTGGGCTACCCGGCCCTGCTGGACGAGATCGTCATCCTGGACGAGCAGAAGCGAACCCACCCGCTCGACGCCCTGGCGGAGGTCTGCTCCGGGGACGAGCTGCGCGCGATGCAGTCGTCGGTGCGCGACATCTACGTCGACCCGGCCGTGAGCGACTACATCGTCCGCCTGGTGGCCTCCACGCGTACCCACCCGGACGTGTACCTCGGCGCCAGCCCGCGCGGGTCGATCGCCCTCTACCGGGCCTCCCAGGCCCTCGCCGGTCTCCTGGGGCGGGACTACGTGATCCCGGATGACGTGAAAGTGCTCTCGGAGCCCGCCCTCGCGCACCGCGTCATTATCAAGACCAGCTCCTCCATCCACGACATCAGCGCCGCCCACGTGGTGCGCGAGCTGGTTGAATCCACCCCGATCGAGGCCGCCCGGCATTCGGGCGGCCCGCGTGAGGTCCGCACCAGCCCCGCCGCAGGCTGATGGGTCCGACCCGCGCCGGGAGGGACCGACCGCCGTGATGCGCCGACTCCAGCTGCTCATCCTCGCGGTAGTCCTCGTGGTGGCGGCATTCTCGACCGGCGAGCCGTTCCTGTTCTTCCTCGTCTATCTCGGGATCCTGGTCGGGGGCGGCAGCTACATCCTGACCCGTCTCGGCCTCGCCAACCTGGAGGCGGGTTACGCCGTGAACCAGCTGACCGGGTACGTGGGCGATCGGCTGCGGATCACCTACACGCTGCGCAACACCGGGCGCCTGCCGAAGCCGTGGCTCGAGGTCCACAACCCCACCAGCCTGCCCGGCGGCCTGCCGGGCCGTGCCGTGTCCCTCGGCGGCCGTCACGAGCGCTCATGGATGGTCCGGATGGCGCTCACCCGGCGCGGCCACTTCCGGATCGACCCGCTCCAGATCCGGACCGGCGACCCGTTCGGGTTCTTCGAGGCATCGGCGGGTGTCGGTCACGGGATCACGCTGGTCGTCTACCCGCGGGTCGAGGCGCTGCCCCTGTGGCGGCTGCCGCCGGCCAACATCGAGGGGGCGCATGCCTCACCCGAGCGGACCATGCAGACCACGCCGCTCGCCACGACCGTCCGCCCCTACGCCCCGGGCGACTCCATGAACCGAATCCACTGGCGGACGACCGCACGCCTGGGCGAGATCCAGGTCAAAGAGTTCGAGCTGGAGCAGACCGCCGACGCGTGGCTGTTCCTGGACCTCGACGAGGCCTTCGCCGCGGGCCAGGGCGACAACTCCACGACGGAGGTGGCGGTCCGCGCGGCGGCCTCGATCGCCAGCAAGGCCCTGGACGAGAACCGCGCCGTCGGCCTGACCGTCAGCGGCCACCGCCTGACCGTCCTGCCGGCGGACCGTGGCCCGCGCCAGCGGCTCAAGATCCTCCAGCTCCTGGCCGCCGTCGAGGCGGATGGAAGGACACCGCTCACCGAGGCCCTGGTCACCGGCGTCGGGCGCCTGCGACGGGGCATGACGGCGATCGTGATCACCGCCTCCCAGGATCCGTCGTTCATCCGGCCGCTGGCCGTGCTGCACGGGCGGGGGATCGGTGCGGTGGTGATCCTCCTGGACGTGGCGGGGTTCGACCCGGATCCGGACGAGGCCGGCGCGGAGGCGCAGCGGCAGCGGTCCCGGGCCATGCGCCACGCCCTGGCCGAGTACGAGCTGACCACGTATGTGCTGGGTCCCGACCAGCCGCTGGCCGAGGCCCTCGCCCGATGACCATGCCGGAGAGGCGGCGCCTGCGGCGGCCCGAGGAGGGCTGGCTGACGCTGGGCCTCGTGGTCGCGATCGTGCTCGTGCTGGCCACGGCCGTGGATGATCCGGCCTGGGTCAACGGCAAGGAGAACCTGACCGACGGGCTCGTCTGGTGCGCGCTCCTGGGCACGGCCGTGGGCTTCCTCGGCCCGAAGGTCGGCTGGGGTCGCGGGACCACGCACCTGGTCGGAGCGCTGTTTGCCGGCCTGCTCATCCCGATCCTGGCCGGCTGGGCCTTCAGGCCCGACGCCTCCGTGGCCCAGGCGTTCCGCATGACGGCCGACGGGACCGTGCAGGCGTACCTCGATATCGCGTGGCGGGGCCGCCAGTTCACGACCCAGGAGATCCACTACGTCCTCGTACTTGGAGGGCTGGTCTGGGCGACGGCCCAGTTCGTCTCCTACGCGGTGTTCGGGCACCGCCGCCCGCTCAGCGCGGTCGTGGTGGTGGGCCTCGTCCTCGTCGCCAACATGGCGCTCACCTGGCGCGACCAGCTGCCGTACCTCGTCATGTTCACCGGGGCGTCCCTGTTCCTGCTCATCTCGATGCACGCCTTCGACGAACGCGCGACGTGGCTCCGGCGCAGGATCGGTGACCCGGGCGAGATCTCCGGGGTCTATCTCCGCGGCGGCACGGTGTTCATCGGGGCGGCGCTGCTCGGCTCCCTGATCCTGACCTGGCAGGCCGCCTCGGCGCCGCTGGCCGGCGCCTGGGACGGCGTCAACGACCAGCTGATCGAGGTCGGCCAGACGATCAGCCGCCTGTTCCCCGTCGGCGGTGACGTGCGGTCCGGCGGGGGCGTCACCTTCGGCTCCAGCGCCCGGATCGTCGGACGCTGGAACGAGGACCCCGGGATCGCCTTCGAGGCCGCGGTCCCTGCTGGATCGGAGCAGTTCCTGTGGCGGGCCGCAACGTACGACACGTTCGTCCTGGGCGGCCTGAGCGGCTGGGAGCAGACCGACGTGACCAGCGTGCCCGTGGAGCCCGGGATGCCGCTGCTTGCCGGCACCCCGGAGGACCCCAACCCGGACCTGACCCGGGAGGTCAAGGTGTCGGTGCGCCCGGACGGCTACCACGACGCCCTGCTGCTCAGCCCTGGCACGCCCACGTTCCTGGACCGGACCGCGAACGTGCTGCTCGCGGGAGACGAGGGCTGGTTCGCCGGGGCGGAGGTACCCGGGGCCCGGAACGGCTACACCGTCACCGCCAGCCTCCTGCGGCTCGACGACCCGACCGCGATCAGTGGGAACCGGCTCAGGGCGGCGTCCGAGGTCTACCCGACCGACGTCACCGAGCGCTACACGGCGGTCCCCGACGGCGCCCTCGGTCCGGACGCGAAGGCGCTGCTTGCGACGATCCTCGCCAGGGCGCGCAGCCGCGACCCATACGACATCGCCGTCGAGATGGAGAGCTACCTCAAGGATCCCGCCAACTTCACATACTCCACGGATGTCCGCAGCCTGGACTGCGCCGACCCCAGCGCGGTCGAGTGCTTCGCCCGGACCAGGCGCGGCTACTGCCTCCACTACGCCTCCACGATGGCGATGCTTCTCCGGGCCGCGAACCGCGCGAACCCCATCCCGACGCGCCTCGTCCAGGGGTTTCTGCCCGGGACACGAGCCGGAGGCGTGGAGACCGTTCGCAACCTCAACGCGCACGCTTGGGTGGAGGTGTACTTCCCGGGCTACGGCTGGATCCCCTTCGACCCGACCGGCGGCGGCCGGGGCACCCGTAGCGTCATCCAGGCCGGCCCGCCCGTCTCGAGCGCTTCGCCGACGCCCGTCCACACGGTCGATCCGGACCAGCCGGATCCCACGCGGCGCGGCGGCCCCAATGTGCCACCGGAGAACCCCGGCGGGTCCACGCCGGTGTCCCGGAGCCAGGACGGGGCCGTGCTGATCGTGCTCGCCCTCGTCCTGGCCGCCCTCGTCCTGGGTGCGGCCGTCGCCGCGTGGATGCGCGGTCCGCGGGGCGAGTTGAGCCCTGACGCGGCCTGGCGGGCGATGTCCCGTTCGGCGTCACGCCTTGGGTTCTCGCAGCGGCCCACGCAGACGGTCTACGAATACGCCGCGGCGCTGGGCGACCTGGTGCCGGATGCGCGCGAGGACCTTGGCGTCGTGGCCACGGCGAAGGTGGAGACGACCTACGCGGGCGCGCACCTGGGCGGCGAGCGCCTGGACGCCGTGCGTTCGGCGGCCCGGCGCCTGCGGGTCACGCTGCTACGCCTGGTGTTCCGGCGCGGTCGTCGTCGCGGCCGCTGAGGAGCCGCGCGGGCCAACCGGGGAGGAGGGCCCAGAACTCCGCCGCGAGTGCCCGACGCTGAGGCGCTGCTCCTGGAAGGCCCGCCGCTAGAACGCGCCGGAGCGTGCCCGCTGCTCGGCGACCTCGCGGGCCTGCTCGTCGTCCAGCGGCGCGAGGTGCGCCATCAGGTTGTGCGCCCGCAGGACGGGACGGCCGCCCCGGAACTCGACCACGCTCATGCCGGTGAGCCCGAGGCTGAACATCCAGAATTGCGTCAGGGGCAGCCCGAACAGCGTCAGCATGACCACCTTGAACACGCCGTCGTGGCCGACGAGGACGGACCAGGGCTGGTCGTGGCCCGCGCCCACGCCCGCGTATCCGCCCACCTGCGGGCGGTCGAAGGTGCCGCGCGGGTAGTCGCGCCCCAGGCGGTCGAGGACGCGGCCCAACGCCGGCCGCACCCGCGCCTGCACCTCGGCCAGCGTCTCGCCGCCGGGCGCCACGGACTCCCACGGCCGGTGCCGCCACGCCGAGAGCTCAGACGGCCAGCGGCGGGCGATCTCGTCCTGGGTCACGCCCTCCCATTCGCCCTGGCACAGCTCGAGGATCCCGGGCTCCGGGCGCAGTGAGACGGGCGCCTCCCCGGGTCGTGTGGTGCGGTCGATCGCCTCGGCGATGGCCCGCGCCGTGGCCGCGGTGCGGGCGAGCGGCGAGTGGACGATCTCCACGGGGCGTCCGCCGGGGACTGGCAGGGCAGGGGAGGAGTGGGGGCGGGCGAG
>DATCGK010000632.1:0-7893 GCA_036508975.1 Candidatus Limnocylindrales bacterium | reverse complement strand
ATGGGCGCCTCGTGGTCAACCTCCGGCTCCCGATCGCGGCAGGCCGGTTTGCCCTGGACTCGGTCCCGGGGCTGTCGGGCGACCAGGTCAACCGCGTACGTGACGCCCTGCGCACCGGCGCCAGGGGGCCGCTGCTCGAGGTGGACGACCACGGCGACGGTGTCCGAATCCTGCTCGAATGAGCGCCGCCGCACGGGTCCGCTCGCTGCCGATGTGGCAGGCGCTGGCCGTCCCCAGGTTCCGGCTGCTGTGGGTCAGCGAGGCCGTCTCGGTCGTCGGCGACCAGTTCCAGTACATCGCGCTCGCCTGGCTGGTGATCAGCCTCACCGGCTCCGGCCTCGCCCTCGGCGCGGTGCTCATCGCCGTCGCCGTGCCCCGGGCGATCCTGATCGTGCCGTTCGGCGTCCTGGCCGACCGCCGGCCCGCGAGAGGCCTGATGGTCGCGGCCCACCTCACGCGGGGCGTCATCGTGGGAGCGATCGCAGCCCTGGCGGTGACCGGCGCAGCCTCCGTTCCGGCCCTGATGGTCCTCGGCGCCCTGTTCGGTGTCGCGGACGCCGTCTACATGCCCGCCCAGCAGGCGTTCCTGCCGCGGACCGTGGAGGCGGAGCGCCTGCCGTCGGCGAACGCGCTGCTCCAGGGCACCCTCCAGGCGGCGGCGATGGCTGGCCCGCCGCTCGCCGGGATCGTCATCGCGATCGCCGGCACCGGGGCGGCGTTCGCCCTGGACGCGGTCTCGTTCTTCGTCGCCGCCCTGGTCATCCTGCTCATGGCGCCGGCGACGGCCCGTCGGCCGGAGGACCCGGCCGACGCCGCACCCGCGTCGGCGGGTACCGCCCACGCGTCGACGGGCCCCTCGTTCAGGACCCAGCTGGGAGCCGGGATCCGCTACGTCGTGGCCGATCCCGCGATCCGCACCCTGATGCTGCTGTTCCTGGTGCTGAACTTCGCGCTCAACGGGCCTGCGGGCGTCGGGATGGCCTGGCTGGCGCAGCAGCGATTTCACGCGGGTCCCATGGGGCTGGGCCTCATGGAGGCGGGCTGGGCCGCGGGCGCCCTCGTGGGTATCGTCCTGGCCGGCAACGTACGGATCGAGCGCCAGGGGCGCGTCGTCGTCGGCGCGGTCGCCGTAGCCGGCCTGGTGATGGCCGCCGTCGGAACCCTGGGCTCGTTGCCGGTCGTCGTCGCGGCGCTGGCGGTGATGGGCGTCGCGATCGGCTACGTGAACGTCGTCGCGGTCTCGTGGCTCCAGGGCCGCGTCCAGCCGGGGATGGTCGGACGCGTGATGAGCATCGTGATGCTGATGTCGTTCGGGATCACGCCCCTCTCGCTGGGGCTGGCGGGTGCCCTGATCGACGTGGATGCGACCGCGCTGTTCGTCGGGGCCGGCGCCCTGACGGTCGTCGCGGCGGTGTTCGCGTTCGCGATCCACCTCCCGGCGATGCTCGACGGCACCCCGACGAGAGGCGCCGAACTTGGCTGACCGGCCTCAGGTGCTTGGGAGGGCCATCTTCTCCAGGACCGCGCCGGCGGCATCGACGATGTCGACGGACGTAGGCTGCGAACCAGCGGGAAGCCCGGCCACGAAGTAGCGGACGCCACTCGTCACGCCCTCGGCGGGCAGCGTCACCGGCACCGTGACGTCGCCGCTCGAACCGCCGTGCACGATGGCCGAGACGGCGGTCGGCCGGCGCGTCCCGCCCGACACGAACACCCCTGCGTCGTTGCTCGACACGCCGACCCCGCTCGCCCCGTCCGGGCCCGATCCGCAGCCCGACCCGCTCCCGCTCTTGCCCGCCACCTCCAGGCAGGTGAGGCCGTCAGCGGTCCGGTAGATCCAGGCGCGGTAGTCACCGGCGGCGCCGGTGCCCTCGGCGATCAGGGTCGCCGGGCCCACGCGGTTGGCCCCGCGCGGCTGGTCCGGGACCGAGGCCAGCAGGCCGGCCACCCCGCCGCAACCGGCGAGCGCAGGCGCGAACAGCGAGACGAGCGCCAGGACTGACACGCCGCGCGACAGGACCTCACCCCAGTCGACGCGAGCCCTCGCAAGGCTGCCCCCAGCGGCGCGACCGGGTGCCGGTCGCAACCCGACGCGCACCCGCATTCTCGTCACTCCATGCTCGCCGCCCGATGGACCGGGCAATCGTATCCGGTGGGTGCCGGTGCGACCCGGTCCGAAGGGTCTCGGGCGGGCGGGAGCGGAGGGTCCGGCTGGGCGGGCCGCCCTCAGGCGCCTGGCGCCGGCCCGGTCGCCACCCAGTAGGCCTCCGAGCGGACGGCCTCGTCCAGCAGGCCGAACGCGCGCAATGCGGCACCCGCGGACTCGGTCACGCCCGGGTTCCCGCAGATGAATGCGACCGTGGCGTCGGGATCCGCGCCGGCGGCGGCCAGGATGGACGGCAGGAGCGCATCGACCCGACCCGTGGCGCCGGTCCAGCCGGCGTTGGCCGGGTCCGCCGAGCGGGAGACCGCAGGGACGTAGGCAATCCGGCCCCGGGCTGCCAGCGCCTCGAAGCGACCCCGCCACGCGAGATCGGCGGCCCGGGCGACCCCGTGGATCACGATCGGGCGGCGGGAGGTGGGACCGTCGTCCGTCTCCCGGAGGCGCGTCTCGAGCATCGACAGCAGGGGCGCGATGCCGGTACCGGTGCCGACGTAGACTGGCCGCCGCGGATCCTTGGTGTCCGGGGTGAACAGGCCCTTCGGGCGCCCGAGCCGCACCCGGTCGCCGGCCCGGAGGGGCCAGAGCCGCGGCGTCAGTGCCCCGTCGGGCACCAGGCGGACCAGGAACTCGAGCGCATCCGTCTCGCCGCGGGCGGACGCGGTCGAGTAGGGGCGCTGGAGCGGGCGGCCATCCAAATCGAGGCCGAGGGCCAGGTACTGGCCGGGCTCGAAGGCGGGCACGCCGTCGTCGGGTCGGATCCGGAGCCGCGCGACACCGGGCGACACGTCCTCGCGCTCCGTGATCGTGGCGTTGGGCGCGCTGAGATCGGCCCGCGGGGCGCGCGGCGGCGGCGGGCGGCGCGTGATGACGGCGTCCATCGTCAGGCCGCCGGGACCAGCTCGTCGACCACGTCGCGCGCCGCGTCCGGGTCCGAGAACCAGGTCGCATCCACCCACGCGAAGTCCGCCCACGCGGCCTTCAGCTTCTTCTCCGGCATGATCGCCCCGTTGGGGCAGGCCGATTCACAGGCCCCGCACTCGAGGCACGCCTCCGGGTCCACGTACAGCTTGCGGTCGACGGACAGATCGCCCCAGATGCAGTCCACCGGGCAGACGGCGACGCAGGCCTGGTCCGAGTGGTCGATGCATGGGGCGGCGATGACGTATGCCACGGTATCGGCTCCTGGCTGCAGGCGCGCCCCGGACGACGGCGGCGCTGACGGTGACGGTGATGACATGGCTTCCGGGGCCGATCGGGCCTCGTGACATGGATCCTCGCCGCCGCGTGCCCGCCTCAGCCTGTGGTGGCCGTGGGAGTTCCCTCATCCGAACCCGGCAGGATCACCGTGAAGCGCGCGCCGCCGCCGGCCGGCGAGTCCGCCCGGATGGTCCCGTCGTGCGCGTCCACGATCCGCCGGGCGATCGCGAGGCCCAGGCCCGTCCCCCCGGAGCCGTGGCGCGTGGTCCCGGAGAGGCGCGTGAACGGCTCGAAGATGCGCTCGCGCTGCGCGGGCGGGATGCCGGGCCCGCGGTCGTCCACGTCGATCACGACGTCGTCGCCGGTCTGCCGGACTCGGACGGTGACGGTCTCGCCCGCCGGCGAGTGGTCGATGGCGTTGTCGACCAGGATGAGCAGCAGCTGGATGAGGCGGTCCCGGTCCACGATGGCCGGCGCCGGACCCGTCACGTCCACCTCGAGGCCGACGCCCCGCTCGGCGGCGAGCGCGGTGGCTCCGCGGACCGTGTCGGCGGCCAGCGAGGCGATATCGACCGCCACCGGCGACAGGGTCAGGCTGGTCTCGTCCCAGGCCGCCAGCTGGAGCAGGTCGCCCACCAGCCCGCCGAGGCGGTCCGCCTCCCCGATGATGTCCGCGACCAGGGCGCTGCCGTCGCCCGTGACCAGGCCCTCGCGCTCGAGCACCTCCGCGTTGGCGCGGATCAGGGCCGCGGGCGTGCGGAGCTCGTGCGACGCGTCCGCGACGAAGCGCCGCTGGGCCTCGAAGCCCTCGCGGATCGGGACGAGCGCCCGTCCGGTCACGAGGAGCGTGATCACGGCCGCCGCCACGAGCCCGGCCGCGCCGGTCGCGAGGATGGCCAGCACGAGGCTCCGGGACTGCTGGTCGTGGAGCGTCAGGACGAAGCCCCCCTGGACGAAGCCGATGACCGCCCCGTCGTGGACGAGGGACTCGGTCCGGAGACGGACGTTCACGCCGGCCGTGTGGATCGTGCGCACGTCCACGCCGTTGACACGGGCCGCTTCGACCGCCGCGGCGTCCGGGAGCCCGGCGAGCGTGTTCCCGGACCGGTTGCTCACGACGGCGCCGCCCGGGTCCAGGACCAGCAGGATGGTGTCCGCGCCACCGGTCGCCTGGTCACCGGATTCCCCGTTCTCCTCGCCGGGGAGCTCGTTGCCGAGGGAGGCCACCTGGGTTCCCACGGCAGCAGCGAGCGCCCGGTCCACGTCGGCGTCGAGGGCGTTCACGCTGACCACCGCCGTCGCGGCGCCCACACCGACGACCAGGACCGTCAGGAGGCCGAGGGTCGTCGCGAACAGGCGCCGGCGGGTGCGGCGGAGCAGGCGGTCGGTGGAGCTGAGCGGCACGACGGTCAGTCGCCGGCCTTGAGCGTGTAACCGACACCGCGGACGGTCTTCAGGCGATCCGCGCGGTCCAGCTCGCCCAGCTTGCGGCGCAGGTAGGACACGTAAAGGTCGACCACGTTGGAGTAGACATCCGGCTCCGCGCCCCAGACCTGGTCCAGGATCTGCTGCCGGGTGACGACCTGCCCCGCGTGGCGGATGAAGAACCCGAGCAGCGCGAACTCCCGGGCGGACAGGTCCACGGTCCGCTCGCCGACCTGGGCGACATGGCGCAGCTCGTCGAGGACCAGGTCGCCCGCCACCATGCGGCTCTCCCCGACCGGGGCCGGCCGGCGCCCGAGCGCCCGGATCCGGGCCAGCAGCTCGGAGAAGGCGAACGGCTTGGCGAGGTAGTCGTCGGCGCCGGCGTCGAGGCCGGCCACGCGGTCGTCCACGGACCCCAGCGCGGTCAGGAGCAGGACGGGCGTCGCGATCCCCTTGGCCCGCAGCAGGCGCATGACGGTGATCCCGTCGATGTCCGGCAGGCCGCGGTCCAGGACGACCACGTCATACGGCGCTGCCTCCGCGAGGGCGAGGGCTGCCACTCCGTCGGGGGCGACGTCCACCACGTGGCGCTCGGCCACCAGGACCCGCCTGATCAGGGCCGCCATCTTCGGTTCGTCTTCGACCACAAGGACTCGCATCGCACCGCATTGTGCGGGCGGCGGGGCGTTCGGTCGAGGGCCGCAGGCCTCGTCTGTGGAAACTCACATCCGGGACTCACGGACTGGTGGGCGGACTGGCCCGACAGTGGAGCCATACGCCACTCCACTCCGGGAGAACCCTTTCATGATCCACAGAGTCGCCATCTTCGCTGCGTCGCTGGTCGCCGCCGGTGCGCTCGTCGTCGGCCTCGTCATCGCGGGCTTCGCCCCGGCGAGCGTGCCCGTCGGCGCGCAGCCGGTGTCCGCCCCCGTCGCCAACACGCAGGCTCCGGCACCGGTCGTCCAGGTCGACACCGTCTACGTCGCCCCGCAGCCGACGCCGCAGGACATCGTCGTCACCAACACCGTAGCGGCCACCGGCGGCGGCGAGAACGAAGGATCGGACGACTGATGCCCGATACCCGCCCCGTAAGCCCCACGCCCCCCGCCCGCACCAGCCCACCCCCGGGCCCGCGTCCGACGGCGCCCGCCGGAACCGGCCCGGGCTCGCGCCCGCCGCCGCCGGTCCGCGGCGCCATCCCCGCCGGTGGCGTCCAGCCGCCGCGTCCGCAGCGCGCCAAGCCTGACCCCAACCCGATGCGGCTCGTGCTCGGCATGGCCGGCATCGCATCCGTGTCGGCCCTCCTGACCGCGATGCTGCCGTCCGTCACGCCGTCCCAGGTCGCGGTCTCGGACACCACCACCGCCGTCGGCCCGCAACCCTCCGTGATCCATGTCACGCAGGTCGTGACGCTCCAGCCGGGCCAGACGGCGCCACCCAACGCCTCGGTCACGATCCCGCCGCAGCCGACGCCCCGCGTCGTGGTCCAGACCGTCACCAGGCAGTCAGGCAAGCCGTGACCGCGGTCGCCGGTCCCGTGAGCATCGATGTCAACCGCCCGATGATGGGCGGCGTGGTCTCGGTGCAGATCCTCGACGAGTCCGACGAGGTCCGGCTCGAGCGGGCGGCGCGTCGCGTCCTGGACCGGATCGAGGCCTGGGTCGGGCGGCTCACCCGCTTCTCACCGGACTCGGAGCTCATGCGCCTCAACGCGGCCACGACGTCGCTCGTGCCGATCGGGCCCACGCTGACCGCCGCCCTGGACTGGGCGCGGATGGCGGAGGGGATGACCGACGGCCTCGTCGACGCGTCCCTGCTGGACGAGCGCTTGGCCGCGGAGGCCGGGCTGGACCCGGCGATCCCCGTCGGGGCCGCCCGCCGGTGGTCGCTCCGCCGCGCCGCCCGCGGTGCCGCTGTCGAGCGCGAGCCCGGCGTCCGGTTCGACCTCGGTGGCGTCGCCAAGGGCTGGCTGGCGGACCGCGCGCTCGCGATCACCCCCGGCCGCTCCGCGCTGGTCGACGGCGACGGCGACATTGCGGTCCGCGTGGCGCCCGGCGACACCTGGGGGATCGGCATCGGCGATCCCCGCGAGCCCGGCACGCTCCTCGGCGCTCTCGACCTCGGCGCGGACGGCGACGTCACGCGCGAGTGGGGGATCGCGACCTCCGGCACCAGCGTGCACCGCTGGGCGCACATGGGTGGCGAGGCCCACCACCTCATCGACCCGCGGACGCGGCGCCCCGCCGAGACGGACGTGATCCAGGCCACCGTGCTGGCCCGCACGGCCCGGGCCGCGGAGGCCTTCGCCAAGACGGCCGTGATCGCCGGAACCGGCCGTGCGTTCGGCCTCCTCGACCACCCCGGCGTCCTCGGGGTCCTCCTGCTCACCGAGCGCGGCGAGCTCCGCGCGACTCCAGGGATGGTGCGATGGCTGCAGTGAAGTTCCGCGGGCTCGATGCCGGGACCGGGCTGGCCCGCTGGGGCCTGGCGGCCGTGGCGATCGGGATCGTGGTGGGTGGAACGGTCCCGGCGGCGGTCAGTGGCCTCGCAGCGGTCGTGGAGGCGAACCCCCAGGCCCTCGTCTGGCTGTTCGAGCGGCTGTTCGCCTGGCTCTCCTACATCGCCGTGGCTGGCTCCGTGATCTATGGCCTCCTGCTCTCGACGAAGATCCTGGACGCGATCGCGCACCGGCCGATCAGCTTCTCGCTCCACCAGGACCTGGCGGCGTTCGGGTTGGGCCTGGCCGCCATCCACGGGATGCTGCTGGGGCTGGACCACTCGGTGCCGTTCTCCTTTGCGCAGATCCTGGTGCCGGGCCTGGCGCCGCACGCGCCGGCGGCCGTGGCCTTCGGCCAGGTTGCGCTGTACCTGATGGCGGCGGTGACCGCGAGCTTCTACCTGCGCAAGCGCATCGGGCAGCGCACCTGGCGGACGTTCCACTACGTGACGTTCCTCGCCTTTGCCGGCGCCACCGTCCACGGAATCGGATCCGGCTCGGACAGCAACGCGCCGTGGGCCGAGGCGATCTACCTCGCGTCCGCAATCCTCGTGCTGTTCCTGCTCACGTACCGGATCGGGATGTCGATGGCGGCGCGCTCCGCGGCCCA
>DATCGK010000631.1:0-5478 GCA_036508975.1 Candidatus Limnocylindrales bacterium | reverse complement strand
GCGAGCAGGCCCACGACGTCGATGCCCCAGGCCGCGCCCGCGGACCCGGCGAGAGCGAGATGGCGGCGGGCTCCCGCGAGGTTCTTCGAGACCCCCGTCGGGTTACCCCGGACGGCGTGGACGTAGGCCGCGGCCACCTTGATCAGGCCCTGGTGGAGCGCGCGCTCCGCGAGATCGTCGGTGCCCATCCAGGCCGGCTCGAGGTGCTCATGAGTCGCGAAGAAGTCACCCCGGGCATAAGCGGCCAGGGCGGCCTCGAACGCGGCTCGACGCGTGGCAAGCGGGAGCGGCCGGTAGGCCTTCTCCCGACCACCCTGCCGGATCCGCCCGGGCCGTGGTTCGGTCCGCGGTTCGTCGGGCCCCGATCCGGTCCGCGGTTCGTCGGAGGTCTGTTCGGGCCCCGATTCGGTCCGCGGTTCGTCCGGCCCCGCCGTGGACGCGGCTCCGGGTGTACCCACGAGGCCGATCCGCTCAGGCCCGGGCCGGGTCATCGGGCGGGGCCACGAGCGGTCGACGGCCGGCGACGCCCTCATCGGTCTGATGCCACCAGCCGACGCGCTCCTCGCCGAGGCGCCAGCAGAGCCAGGCTTCCTGCCCGCTGACGAGGGCCGGGAAGTCCAGCAGGCCCGAGGGGATGTCCCGCAGGACGAGGCCTCGCTTGTCCAGCCAGGCGACATCGGCCTGCATCTGGTCCACGAGCCCACGCATCCGGAGCCGTAGCCGCCGGAGCTCTGGGTCGTCGCCGTCCGCGGCGGGCATCTCGGCGATGAGCTCCTCGATCAGGACACCCTCCCGGTCCCGGTACGCGTCCCGCAGGCCGACCAGCTCGGCGCGCTGGTCGCGGAGCCGGGCGGTCACTGCCGCGACGTCGGGGACCAGCGCGTTGGCGTCGGCGAGCGAGTAGTAGCGGGACACCCGGCGATTGTAGCGACGACCGCGGACGCGTTCCCCCGTTGGGCCGCCGCCGATCTGCCAGGCCGCAACTGGACGGCTCTTGGGGGGCCCGGCCCCTCGCTCTCGCGCCCCGATCGACCCGTGCGACGATGGCAGCGACCAACCGGTGGGTGGGTCCATCGGGCCCCCTAACATAGACCCGATGGGGGATGGTCGTCTCCGCGACCCGATGGCACGCTTGGCCGGCTCGCCTTGAGGTCCTATGCTCGTCTCCCGCCATCGCCTGCCGCTCCCCGGCCTCGCCCCGCTGTTCAGCCGGGGGCTCGGCATCAACGTCCACGCTGCGGATATGTCATGACCTTGTTCACCAACCTTCTCCGTCGCCCCGCATCCATGGTGCTTGCCGTCACGCTTGCCCTCGCGTGGGTTGTCCCGGCAGCCGCGGCAGATCCCTCCCCGAGTGAGTCGATCCCTGCCGCGTCCGAGGTACCGACCCCAACGACGGCACCCGCATCGCCATTGCCGGTTGAGTCCGCGACACCCGCATCCGTCACCGCGGCCGCGTTGCCTGCCGCGACGCTGACGATCGCGCAAAAGCCGGTGGCCTACGACATGTACACCAACAGGCGGACGGTCGACATCAAGCTGACACCGGCGAACCAGGTCGCGCCGTGGCAATACAGGGTCACGATTGCCGGAATACTCGGCGCCAGCGGCACGACCACGACACCCGCGGTTGTCACCCGGCAGAGCTACAACTGCTCCGCACCGAACCAGGCGTTCGCGGCAACCCTCACCGACGCCGCGGCCCGCACGGCCGGCGCCGCGGCGACACTCAACCGCACCATGTGTCCAGCGACACCCGTGCTTCCGCGCGCGTCGGACAGCATCAAGGCAGGGCCCACCCTGACCGAGGCCTCCTTCATCGCCCGCCTGCGCACCGTGAGTTCCCCTGCCCTGCCGGAGGGTTCGGCCATCTACCAGGCGCTCATCGCCGGCGGCATCAACCCCGCGTTTGCCCTGGGCACCTTCCAGGCCGAGAGCAGCTCCGGCAAGAACGGCTACGCCACGGTCACCAGGAACTGGGGCAACATCCTCTACTACAGCTGGGAGGCTGCATTCGGCGCCGTGCCCTATGCGCCCGGCAACGGCTACACCTACGCCTCCTATCCGACCTGGATCGCGAGCGTCCGGGCCTATGTCGACCTGCTGGGGCGCTACCACACCAGCGGCTACACCACCGTGAGCAAGGCCAGCTCGCACTGGCTCGGAACGTATGAGGGTAGCGACCGCCATATGCCGTACCTGCGCAACATCACGAGCACGATGTCGGCGCTACCCGACGACGCCGTGCCCACGATGACGGCGCTGGTGCTGCCGGCGACGAGTGCATCGACCGTCACGGCCACCTGGTCCGCGAAGGACAATGTCGCGGTAACCGGATACGAGCTGCGGACCCACGACTCCGCGGGCGTCTGGTCGGCATCCGGGGCCACGGTCGACACCAAACGGACCTTCACGCGCCCAACCGGGCCGTTCACCGTCAGTGTGCGGGCCCGGGATGGTGCCGGCAACTTGTCGGCCTGGCGCGAGGCCACGGTCCGGGTCGATGCCGATGCGCCGGTCATGACCGGGCTCGTACCCTCGACGTCCGTGCCGCGCGCGGCCAACGGCACCTTCACGGTGGCCTGGACCGCCAGGGACAACATCGCCGTGACCGGGTACGCCTGGCGGACCCGCAAGAATGCCGATGGCGCCTGGTCGACTGCGACCAACACGACCGCACGGTCGCGGACCTTCGCCCTTGGCGCGGGCTCCTGGTACATCGGCGTGCGCGCCCGCGATGCGGTCGGCAACTGGTCCCCGGAGCGCACGGTCCGGGTAACGGTGCCAGTCGATGATCGCAGCTTCTCGTTCTCCTCCGGGACGGTTCGCCAGACGGGCAGCTCCTACTACCGCGGAACGATCACGAAGACCAGCCGGTCCGGTTCGCGGATGTCGGCCACCTTCACGGGCACCGGCTTCTATCTCATCGGCACCATCGGCCCCTACTACGGCAAGATGAGGATCACGATCGACGGCACCAGCACGACGATCGATGCCCGGACCTACAAGGGCGCCCGGGCGACCAGCAACCACTACCGCCAGATCCTCTTCTCCAAGTCCCTGGCCGCTGGTTCGCACACGTTCAGCATCACCAACCTGGCCACACCAGGGCGGCCGACGATTGCCATCGACGGGATCGGCTTCGCCCGCTGACCTCGATCCAGCCCGCATGGACCGCCCGTTCGGCCAATCCGCGGAGTGGACGGTCACGGTCTGGCCGTGCCGCACGGTCCATCCCGATAGACTGCTCGCACGATGGAGTCGAGCGCCGCGACGGCCCACCCGCATCGCCATGACGGCAACCGCCCAGGCCCCAACGCGCTCGTCGAGCTGATCCGCGCCTCGGTCATCGGCGAGGACGAGGCGGTCGCGGGGCCGTACGGTGTCCGGCGCGTGACCTACGCGGACTACACCGCGTCCGGCCGCAGCCTCTCGTTCATCGAGGACTACATCCGCGAGGCGGTCCTGCCGCTGTACGCGAACACCCACACCGAATCATCGGGCACCGGACTCCAGACGACGCGCTTCCGCGAGGAGGCCCGCCGGCTGGTGCTCGAGGGCGTCGGCGGGAACACGGAGCGTCACGCCGTCATCTTCGTGGGCTCCGGATCCACCGCCGCGATCAACCGTCTCGTGGACGTGCTCCAGCTGCGCCTGCCCGCGGACCTCGCAGACCGCTGGGGCCTCCGCGAACGCATCCCGGCGGACCAACGGCCGGTGGTGTTCATCGGCCCGTACGAGCACCACAGCAACGAGCTGCCGTGGCGGGAGTCCATCGCCGACGTGGTCACGATCCACGAGGACCGCGACGGTGAGATCGACCTGGCCCAGCTTGCCACCGAGCTGGACCGGTACGCGGACCGCCCGCTCAGGATCGGCAGCTTCTCGGCCGCCTCCAACGTGACGGGCATCGTGTCGAGCACGGCCGCCATCTCCCGCCTCCTCCACGAGCACGGTGCGCTCTCCTTCTTCGACTTCGCGGCCGCCGCGCCCTACGTGGCCATGGAGATGGACCCGGCGGACGACCCGCTCGGGTACAAGGACGCGGTGTTCATCAGCCCCCACAAGTTCATCGGCGGTCCCGGCACCCCGGGCGTCCTCGTCGCGCGCCGGGATCTGTTCCGGAACCGCGTCCCGTCGATGCCCGGCGGTGGCACCGTCGCCTACGTAAACCCGGTCGAGCATGTCTACCTCACTGACATCGAGCACCGCGAGGAGGGTGGAACGCCGGCGATCGTGGAGTCGATCCGCGCGGGCCTCGTGTTCGGGCTCAAGGCGGCCGTTGGCGTGGACGCGATCCGGGAGCGCGAGGAGGACTTCATCCATCGAGCCCTCCACCGCTGGGAGGCCAACCCCGCGATCGAGATCCTGGGCAGCCATCAGGCGGAGCGCCTCTCGATCGTCTCGTTCGTCGTCCGGCGGGACGGCCGGTACCTGCACCACAACTTCGTTGTCGCGCTCCTCAACGACTTGTTCGGCATCCAGTCCCGCGGCGGATGCTCGTGTGCCGGGCCGTACGGGCACCGCCTGCTGGGCATCGACCCCGAGACCAGCCACGAGTTCGAGCGCGAGATCACCCGCGGCTGCGAGGGGATCAAGCCCGGCTGGGTGCGGGTGAACTTCAACTACTTCATCGGCGAGGCGGTGTTCGAGTTCATCCTCGATGCCGTCGACCTCGTGGCGACGGAGGGCTGGCGGCTGCTCCCGGACTACGCGTTCGACGCGGGCACGGGGCTGTGGCGCCACCGGGCGGGTCGGCCGGAGCCGCCGCTCTCGCTGCACGACATCCGCTATGACGATGGCGCGATGACCTGGCCGTCGCACCGGCGCCGGGAACCCGTGACCCGCCTGGCCGGGTACCTGGACGAGGCCCGTGAGCGGCTGGCCCGGCCGCCGGCTCCAGTCGGCGCGCCGACCATCCCCGAAGACGCGGTCGGCCCCGATTTCGAGGCGCTCCGCTGGTTCCTCCTCCCGGAGGACGTGTCCCCGATCGGGGCGGGTGCGGTCGATGGCTGAGGTGCGGTCGATGGCGGACCGGATCCCGGCTGTCCTGGGCCTGGACATCGGGACCACCGAGGCCAAGGCAGCCCTGGTCGGGCTGGACGGGCGGCTGCTGGGCCTGGGCCGGGCGGGATACCCCACGGACCTGGGCCCAGGCGGCCGTGCGGAGCAGGACCCCCGGCGGTGGCGGACGGCGCTGGCCGAGGCGGTGGGCTCGATGGAGCCGGTCGCGGCTGACGGAGCCGGTGCACCGCAGATCCTCGCGATCTGCTGCGTCTCGCAGGGCCCGACGCTGGTCGCCGTGGACGCGGCAGGGGAGCCCCTGCGCCCGGCGATCACCTGGCAGGACCGGCGGGCGGGCGGGACCGGGTTCGGGCTCCTGTCGAAGATGGCCTGGCTGGCGCGCGAGGACCCGGAGACGGCCGCCGCCGCGGCGTGGCTGCTGCCCGCCTGGGATGCCCTGGGGCTGTGGCTGAG
>DATCGK010000630.1:0-2994 GCA_036508975.1 Candidatus Limnocylindrales bacterium | reverse complement strand
TGGGCTACGCCCACGAGCGGGGCCTCCTCCACCAGGACGTCAAGCCGGCCAACCTGCTGCTCACCCCCGAGGGGGTGGCCAAGGTGACCGACTTCGGGCTGGCGGGTGCCAAGGGAGAGGTAGGGGGCACGCCAGCCTATTACTCCCCGGAGCAGGCGGACGCGCTGGCCCAGGCGCGGGCGGGGGTGCCGGCCGCTGAGCGCACGGCCCTCACGCGCGGCACCGACGTGTGGTCCTGGGCGGTCTCGGTGCTCGAGCTGTTCACCGGCGAGCGCACCTGGCAGCACGGGGTGGCGGCACTGGGCGTGCTCGAGCGGTACCTCGCGGGGGGCTCCGAGCGGGACGGCCCCCCGCCGATGCCGGCGGGCCTGGCCGCGCTGCTGCGGGACTGCCTGGCCCCCGATCCGGCTGACCGGCCCCGCGATTTCGAGGCGATCGCCGCGCGGCTGGCCGGAATCTACGAGGAGGCGACGGGGACGGCCTATGGGCGGCCCCGTCCGGAGCCGGGCGAGCTGCTGGCCGACCAGCTCAACAAGGCGCTCAGCCTGCTCGACCTCGAGCACCCGGCGGAGGCCGAGCGCCTGTGGGAGGAGGCCCTGGCCGCCGACCCCCACCACAGCGAGGCCACCTACAACCGCGGCCTCTGGCAGTGGCGGCAAGGCGCGATCACCGATCTCGACCTCGTCGCCCGGCTCGCGGAGGTCCGCGCCTCGCACGAGGCCAGCGGACGCGACGAGCTGCTGCTGGCCCGCGTGCAGATCGAGCGCGGCGATGCCGCGGCGGCGCGCGAGTTGCTGGCCGCGGCGCAGCAGCGCTCCCCCGCCGATGCGGAGGTGCGGGCGGCCCTGGCCGCGCTGCCCCCGGATCCGCTCGGCTGGTGCGGCCTCCGCCACACCCTCCAGGGCCACACCCTGGGCGTCACCGCGGTGGCGGTGTCGCCCGACGGGCGCCGGGTGGTCTCCGGCAGCGCCGATGAGACGCTGCGGATCTGGGATCCGGAGTCGGGGGCGTGCGTGCGGACGTTGCAGGGCCACACTGGACCGGTCTACGCGGTGGCGGTGTTGCCCGACGGTCGCCGGGTGGTGTCCGGCGGCGGGGATGAGGCGGGCAAGACAGTGCGGATCTGGGATCCGGGGTCGGGGGAATGCGTGCGGACGTTGCAGGGCATCTACGAGGTCACCGCGGTGGCGGTGTCGCCGGACGGGCGCTGGGTGGTCTCCGGCGGCAGTGCCGATAAGACGGTGCGGATCTGGGATCCGGGGTCGGGGGAATGCGTGCGGACGTTGCAGGGTCACACCGATCTGACGAGTCGCCGTCTACAGCGAGCCGCAGCGCCTGGCCGGCATCGTTGGTCCGGCGGTACGGCTGTCGGAGGACCATGGAGCCGACGAGCGGGAACCTCCTACCACAGCCATCGCACGGGATCGAGATGGCCCACAGGTATCCCCACGGGAACGTCCCATCAGGGTTGCCCGGATAGAGCGGCGCCGCGAGCTCCTGGAGCCGGCTGCCGACAGATGCCACGAAGGCCTCGGCATCCGTAACGAAACGCGCCCGGGCAGTGTGTCCCCACAAGGAATCGCCGGCAGCGGCCAGCGGAAGCGTCGGCTCGCCTGACCAGTCCCTCAGCGGGTAGTCGGCCAGAACACGCCCGGCAAGCGTCGCGACCGGAGAGAGATCGAGACCGATGACGTTGGCACCGAGGCGAGCGGCCTCAAGCGGAATGATGCCCCGGCCGGAGAATGGATCCAGGACGGTCGGCCGGTTCTCCGGGTATCGGTCGCGCACCAGTCTGGCAATCGAACTGATGGCGGGTTTGTCCCCTCGAACCGCCGCTTCGATCAGCTGGCGCGTCTGTGGTGAGTCATCTAGAAGCGCAGCGACGACGGCCGCACGAGCCTGCGCGATTGGTCGGGACGCGAACCAGACAAAGATCGCCTTCTCGTTGAGCCCTGATCCGTACGGGGTCTGACACGCAGCGTCGACAGCCGCGCACGGGAACCACCGATCGATCACGCGGGACAGGGCGGGGTCTGTCACGGCGTCTCCACGAATGGACGGAGTTGGCTCACCGGGATTGTGAAGCGTTGGATCGCCCGGGGCCCGGCGAGAACGCCTGCGGGATCCTGCAGCCTGAGCTCGACGCGCGGTCCCTTGCCACAGGTCCGGAGCGTCCGATCGAGATGGCGCCGACCGAGGATGACGGTCCCGTCGAGGCACTCGGCCCTGATCGTCTCGATCACGCGCTCGGGGGTGGGCATTGGCGTTCCGAGCCCGAATGGGCGTCACGATCACCCGGGCCCGATCCTCGCGAACGACCTCGTCGAACGACCGGCTGAACTTCGTGTCCCGGTCTCGGATGAGGAACCGGACGGGGCTCGCCCGAGCGTCGAGGTCGGGCGCGAGGTTCCCCGCCTGCTCAGGTGACCTGTGGCCGAGTCGGGGCGCGGGGTGGACGCGCTCAGGTGGATCCGCCGGCTCTCAGAGCTCGATGAACACACGGACAGAGAGCGTCCGGAGCCACAGGCGGTCTCGACGGTGAAGAAGTCGCCGGCGATGATCCCGTGCGCTTGAGTCCGCAGGAACTGAGGTCCAGGTTGGGCCGCTGCGCCGCGGGGCAGGACCGAGCCGCGCCGTCCGGAGCAGGGTCCGGATCGTCGTCGCTGCCACGCGGATCCCGAGCCTGCGAAGCTCGCCTTCGATCCGCACGCACCCCCATCGGGGGTTCTCCCGGGCGAGACGGAGGATGAGCTCACGGATCGCGGCATCGATCGGTGGCCGGCGGGGGCGACCGGTCCTGGGGTAGGTCCACTTCCTCCTCACGAGCTCGCGATGCCAACGCAGGAGGGTCGCCGGGGTGACGAGAAAGGCGACCGGGCGGTCACGCGGGATGACCCGACTCGCCGCCGCGAGGAGGACCTGCGTCGATGGCCCGGAGCTTGCGTGGGCCCGACGTCCGCTGCAGCACCCGGAGCTGATGGCGGAGAACGAGGA
>DATCGK010000629.1:0-6061 GCA_036508975.1 Candidatus Limnocylindrales bacterium | reverse complement strand
TTGTCCACGAAGAACCGCGCCTCGTCCCGGTCCCGGTTCCCCTCAGGGTCGGGCTCGGCCGAATCTCCGCCATCGACCGCGATGGTCTCGACGTGCGCCGCCGTCGGCACGTAGTCGGGGATCCGCTGCGGGTCGGCGAAGAACGCGAACGCTGCGTCCGCCCCGACACCGACCGTCGTGGTCCGCTCGAACTCCGCCATGGCTGTCATTCCTCACTGGTCGCTGTCGAGGCGCTTCCCGGAACTCCGAGCGCACGTGCATGCGCCGGCCCGGCGGCTCGTCCCAACGAGCTCCTGCATCCTGCCACGATGCGCCGAAGCCGGCTCGTCCGTGCGGCTCAGGTCACGGCCGGCCCGCCGAACCGCCGTGTTCGGAAGGCGAAGACCTCGCTCCCGGCCTCGCGCCAGGCACCCACCGGTAACCCGGCCTTCCGGCAGCACGTGTCGAGCATCGCGGCGCGGTCCATCCCGTGCATGCCGGCAACCTCGGGAAGCAGCAGCCCGCGACGCCCGTTCCGGCGGACGACAACCCCGTCGGTCCCGAGCCGGAACGCCAGCGGGTCCTCCAGCCGGACGAGCGGCCCAAGGATCGAGATCTCGATCTCGATGACGTGGAGCTCGCGGGCATCGACAGGAGGAAACCGGGGGTCATCCTTGGCCGCCCAGCGAGCCGCCTGCACGACCGACGCCCAGGCCGGCGCCTCCGGGTCCATGACCCCCATGCACCCGCGGAGCTCTCCCTGTTCCTCCAGCGTGACGAACGCGGCGGCGTGGCGCTCCGGCAACGGCTCGCGGATCAGCTCGGACTCCAGGCTTCCCGCGGGCATAGACCCGGCGGCGACCGAGACGGCGACCCTGGCGAGCGCGAGCAGCCGCTCCTGCTCCGCGGGTCCAAGGTCCACCGGCTCCGGGAGCCGGGCTGCGCCCTCTTTCGCCACGTTACTCCGACGGGGCGTTCCGGTGTTCACGGAATCCGGCATGGCAACCACCTCCAGCGACGAGCGGATCATCGCCCCCGCCGGCGCCCTCCCCCAGTGCGCAAACGCCACGATTCCGGACCGGCCGGCCCTATGGTCACGGATCCGGCCGTGTGACACTGTGATCGGAGTCACCCATGCCGCTGCTCGCCCGCCCGAAGGTCGAACCCGTCCTCACGATCCTGTCCACGCCGTACCCGGATGGGTCCGTCCGCTGTGGCGTCTGCGCCCACCGCTGCCTGGTCCGGCCCGGACGCAAGGGCATCTGCGGGGTCCGGGAGAACCGCGACGGACAACTGTGGTGCGAGGCGTACGGGGCGGTCGCCTCGGCGGGCCTGGACCCGATCGAGAAGAAGCCCCTGTTCCACGTGGACCCGGGCTCGCTCGCGTATTCCATCTGCACGACCGGCTGCCCGTTCCACTGCGTGTTCTGCCAGAACTGGGAGATCGCGCAGGGCCCGCGCCTGGGGATGGACATCCCGCTGCGCCCGATGCCGCCCGCACAGGTCGTGGCCGAGGCACGCCAGGCAGGCGCGGGCTCGATTGCCTACACCTACGTCGAGCCGACGGTCTTCCTCGAGTACGCACTCGAGACCGGGCGGCTCGCGCGCGAGGCCGGGATCCGGAACCTGTTCATCACCGACGGCTACGCCACACCGGAGGCGGTGCGTCTCCTGGCCGATGTCCTCGATGCGGCGAACGTGGACCTCAAGAGCTTCGATGACGCGTTCTACCGGCGGCTATGCGGGGCACGCCTCGCGCACGTCCTGGCGGCCATCGTCGCCCTGCGCAACGCCGGCGTGTGGCTGGAGATCACGACGCTGGTCATCCCGGGCCACAACGACGGGGAGGACGAGCTCCGGGCCCTCACGCGCTGGATCGTCGACACGCTTGGACCCGGCACGCCCTGGCACGTGAGCAGGTTCCAGCCAGCGTTCCGCATGCGAGACGTGCCGCCCACGCCGTACGAGACGCTGCGGCGGGCGGCCGACATCGGGCGGGACGCCGGGCTCCGGTACGTGTACGTCGGCAACGCGCCGGAGCTCCATCTCGAGGACACGCACTGCCCCGGCTGCGGCGCCCTGCTCGTCCAGCGCCGAGGCTACCGGAGCCGTTCCTTCCTGGGCGCAGGGGGCACCTGTCCGGGGTGCAGGCGACAGGCGGAAGGGCGATGGCGGGACGGCGAACCCGGGAACACTGTGGGGAGGTGACGGGAATGCGGGGCTGGAGTGATGGCTCGGCTGGGCGGCCGGTCCGCCAGGCCGCGGTGGCCGGCCTGTTCTACCCAGCGTCGGGGGACGCCCTCCGGGCGATCGTCGACGAGCTGTTCACAACCGCAGCACGATCTCCGAATGTGGCCGCGGACACGGCGTCCGCGCGGGGAGAGCCGGTGGGCATCCTGGTGCCGCACGCAGGCCTCGCCTACTCGGGGGTCGTGGCGGCCGCTGGGTGGAGCCGGCTTCGCGCGAGGCCGGGCGGCCCCGGGGCCGTCCCGGTGACGGTCGTCCTCCTCGGAACCAACCATCACGCGGGCTGGCTGGACGGTGTGGCGGCCTGGGAGGCGGGCTCCTGGTCCACACCGGTTGGGACCGCGCTCGTGGACGCCTCGCTCGCGGCGGCGATCGTGGACCTCGGGCCGCCGTTCCTCGCGGACCGGGGCGCCCACGACGGCGAGCATTCGATCGAGGTCCAGCTGCCGCTCCTGCTCGCGATCGAACCGGCGGCCCGGGTGGTCCCGCTCGCCGTCTCGACGGGGCGCGGAGCGGGTGCCATCGACGCCGGGGCTCGCCTGGGGGCGTTGCTGGCCACCCGGCGGGCGGCGGGCGCACGGATCGTCCTCGCCATCAGCACCGACATGGCCCACTACCCTCCCGCCGCCGCCTGCGAGCAAGCGACGGACCTCCTCCTGCCGTCCATCCTCGCCCTCGACCCCGCGGACCTTGCACGGCGCGAGGATGAGCTCCGCCATGCCGGGATCCGCGACCTCGTCTGCGGCATGTGCGGGATCGACCCTGCGGTGCTGGGCCTCGCGGCCCTGCGGGCGATGGGCGCCACGACGGGACTGGTCCTGGCCGCGGCGACGTCCGCGGACGCGGGTGGGCCCTCGGAGCGCACCGTGGGCTACCTCGCCGCCCGGTTCGATGGCTGAAGCCGTGGACCCGGCCGCGAGCTGCGCGTCACGGGCGTCCACAAGCGCCCTATGCTTGGCCGGCACTCGAGGAGACCCGATGATCGAGCCTGTCAGCTCCGGCACCTTGTGCGAGGACGCGCTCCGTGCGTTCGACCGCCTGTGCGAGCTGGAGCGCAGCAGCCATGGCCAGATCGACCTGACACCCCGCCAGCGGAGCCGCCGGCACCTGCTGGAGGCGCGCGCCCACGCCAGCGAATGGCTGGTCCCGCCGGTGCTCGCCGAGACGGCCGGGGAGCTGATCGCGGCAGCAGATCGCATCGACGATCCGCCGCTCGCGATGGCCTGGGCCGATCACTTCCCCATCGCGGTCCTCGCGCTCCTCGAGCGGCGCGGCCTCGCCCGGCGGATGGCGGACGGCGATCCGCTGCTCGCCCGGGGCTGAGAGTCCTGATCCACGGACAACGCATCTCAGCCACGGTCGCTATCCTGCGGGTTCATGAACAACATCCGGTCCAGCAAGACCTGCCAGTCCATCAGCCGTCCGCGCGGCAACGCCGGCCAGGGCGTCGCGCACCGCGCGCCCCGCGACCGAGGGGGTCGTGCAGACGCCTTCGGCTGAGCCCACGGTGCCCGAGACCCGCCGGCCCCGCCGTCGCCTGGTCTTCGCCGCCGCATTCGTCGTGGGCCTGGCGGCGGCGCTTGCCGGCTCCGCGGCCGGGCTGGCCGCCTGGGACGCCGGCTATGGCGGGCGGGTTCTCCCCGGCGTCCACATCGGGGACGTCGACGTGTCCGGGCTCGACCGGCCGGCCGCGACCCGCGCCCTCGCGACGGCGTTCCCCTATGACCAGGGCCAGCTCGTCCTCCAGACCCCGGACGGCGACATCGCGATCCCGTACACGGCCTTCGGCCGTCGAGCGGAGATCGACGCCCTGGTCGACGAGGCACTGCGCGCCGGGCGCGAGGGCGGCGTGGTCGAACGCGCGGTCGGGGAGGTCCGCCAGGCCCTTGACGACCTGGCGATTCAGCCACGACTCGTGCTCGACGAGGCGGCCCTGACGACCGCCATCACCGCCGCCCTGCGGCCGCTCGAACGGGCGCCCGTGGACGCGACGATCGCCCTGACGGCCGACGGGCCGGTGACCACGCCGGCGCGCCCGGGGCGCACCGTGGACCCGTCCCCGGTCGTGGCGGCCGCACTCGTCGCATCGTCTGCTATGAACGCGCCCGCCCAGATCGTGCTTCCGGTGTCGATCGTCGCCGTCCCGCCGGCGCGGGACGATGGCGCCGTGGCGATCGCCAAGGTCCGCGTGCAGCGGCTCGTGCGGAATGTCGTCGTCGCCTGGGGCAAGAAGACGTGGACGATCAAGGCAGCGACCGTGGGCAGCTGGGTCAGTCTCGACGTGCGGGCCGACGGAACCGTCGTGCCGGTGATCGACACCACGAAGATCGCTCCCACGCTCAAGCCCCCGGCCAAGGCCGTGCTCAAGGCGCCGGTGTCCGCGTCGTACCTGAAGAACCGGAACGGCAGGATCTTCGGCGTCGTCGCGGGCAAGGACGGGCGGGCGCTGGACGTGAACGCCACCGTGGCGCGGATCGCGGCCGAGCTCCAGGGACGCGCGGATGGCGACCTGGCCGCCCCCGTCAGCGTGGTCAACATGGTGGTCGCCCCCAAGCTGACGACCGAGCAGGCGGCCGCCAGCGCACAGCTCATGACGAAGCTCGGGACCTGGACCACCTGGTTCCCGATCAGCGAGCGCAACTTCTTCGGGGCGAACATCTGGCGCCCCGCCCAGATCATCAACGGGACCGTGCTCAAGCCCGGCCAGCGCTTCGAGTGGTGGAGCGCGATCGGGCCGGTCACCGCGGCCCGCGGGTTCGGACCCGGTGGCGTCATCCGGGGCAGCTACACGGATCCCACCGGGGCGACGGGCGGCGGCATGTGCTCCAGCTCCACCACGCTGTTCAACGCCGCGCTCCGGGCGGGCCTGCAGATCAACGCCCGGTCGAACCACAAGTACTACATCAGCCGCTATCCGCTCGGGCTCGACGCCACCGTGTCCAAGATGGGCGGCGGCACGCAGACGATGTCGTTCACCAACGACACGAAGCACCCGATCCTCATCCGGGGGATCCGGACCCGCAAGGGAGGGCGCGGCTACGTCACGTACGAGATCTGGGGGATCGGTGACGGGCGCAAGGTTTCGATCGGACGGCCTGTCGTCGCCAACCTCCGGCAAGCCATCACCAACACCGTCGTCGTCGACACGCTGCCGCACGGCGTCCGGGAGCAGGTCGAGTACCCGTCGAACGGCATGGACGTCTCGGTGACCCGGGTGGTCCGCACCGCGGCCGGCAAGGTGATGCACAGCGAGACGTTCTACACGCACTACGTGCTCTGGAACGGCCGCCTCGAGGTCGGGCGCTAGGTCAAGCGCGGACCCTCGGCGGTGAGGGCGACCGCCCGCATGCGGCCGTCGTAGCGGACGACCGGCACGGTCGAGGTCCGGTCCTCCTCGGCGCAGAAGGCGATGTCCCGGGGAGCACCGATCCGCCGGAGGGTCGCCCCGCCGTCGGAGGCCTCGAGCGCCGCGAGCAGGGTTGGCCAGCTCTCGCGCAGGCGCATGGCGGCCGTCGCGGCATCGGTCAGGACCGCGACATACCCGGCCAGGGCGGCCCGCTCGGCGAGGCGCGCCGCGATCAGGCCCGCGGCGACGGCATCGTCCAGCACGAACATCCCCTCGCGCCCCGCGCAGACGATCCGGACGGTCCCGCTTCCCTCCCCCGCCAGGGTCATCGCGGCGACCGCGACCGCCGTGGCATTGCGGATGCAGCCGACGAGCACGGGCTCCTCGCGGCGAATGCGGTTGATGACGGCCGTGCCGTTGGTGGTGGACAGCGCCACGCTCCGGTCCCGCAGGTCAACACCCACGAGCTCGACCGGCGAGTTGTCGAGG
>DATCGK010000628.1:0-4399 GCA_036508975.1 Candidatus Limnocylindrales bacterium | reverse complement strand
CGCTGGCTATCTCTTCATCGGTCCGGTCGCCATGAACTACCCGACCTCCTCGACTCTCAACTTCCCACTCGGTGATGATCGGGCCAACGCGGTCACGGTGGCTCTTAGTGGCACCGGCACTCTCTCGATCACCTATGTCGCTCCGACTCTGGGAAAGACGGCTCAGGTGATCTTCGATGTCACGGGCTACTTCACGCCCGATGCGACCGGTGCCACATACCACGCCCTCACCCCGACCCGCATCCTCGACACCCGCAATGGCACAGGCGGCCTATCGGGTCCATTCAGTTCGCATGTCGCTCGAACGTTCACGGTCAGGGGCAATGGTGGCGTTCCCTCGGCCGCCATAGCTGTGACCGGCAACCTGACCGTGACTCAGCAGACCAGCGCTGGCTATCTCTTCATCGGTCCCGTCGCCATGAACAACCCGACCTCCTCGACTCTCAACTTCCCACTCGGTGATGATCGAGCTAATGCGGTCACGGTGGCTCTCGGTGGCACCGGCACCCTCTCGGTCACCTATGTCGCGGTCCCCGGGGCCACGGCCCAGGTGATCTTCGATGTGACCGGCTACTTCACGCCGTAACGGGCCCGTGCGCGCAGCACGATGCAGCCATCGTGCTGCGAGAAACGCCGTACCGAGAGAGCCGCAGCCTCGCGCCTCGGGGCCTCGCTCTGCAGGGGCGGGGCGGCTGTCCCGAGGGTCCTGAAACTGCGAGACGGCCCTCGAGGGCCGTCTCGCAGACTGCTGTCAGAGAGGGTGAATGCCTACGGGCGGACGTTCCGCTCGCACGGCGACGGCGCGGAGCCCGACAAGGTGATCGCCTACCAGGTCCAGCGCGTGCTCAGGGCCGGCGGCTGCTCGGACCCCGCCTTCTGGGAGCTGGTCGCCCTCGACTTCGCGCGGCCGGGCCGCGAGCAGGACCTGGCCCAGGCCGTCGCCGCGTGCGAGGAGGGGCTTCGCTCGAAGCCCGAGGGAACCACCGCGTCGGCGTGGCGCTCGCTGGTCCAGACCTCGAAGCTCATGCGACTCCGCCTCGCCCGCGCGCAGCGGGGCCACGAGGTCAGGCACCACCCCGGACCGGCGGCGCGCCGGAAGCGAGCGCTCCGCTTCGCGTAGCGGCAGCCGGCAAGCCGCCCGGGCGCGGCACCGCGGCAGGTTGGGGGCGGCGCTGCCGCGCGACGGCGAGCAGGTCGTCACGGCAGCACCCGAGGCGGGCCTTCAGCCCCTTGACTGCGCACTGTCGGCGGCCGATCGTAAAGGGCATGAGCGACCAGACCCGAGTGCGCGCCACCTACGAGGCGAGCGGCCTGCCCACCGAGATCTACGACGCCGTGGCGGCGGCGATCATCCCGGGCAGCCCCGTCGATGGCGACATCGACTTCTACCGCGAGCTTGCCCGCGAGACAGGCGGACCGATCCTCGACGTCGGCTGCGGCACCGGGCGCGTCACGGCAGCCCTCGCGGCCGACGGGCACGAGGTCGTGGGCATCGACCTCTCGGCGCCGATGCTGCGCATCGCCGAACAGCGGCGAGGCAGGCTGCCGGACGAGGTGGCCCGGCGGCTCTCGTATCAGCAGGCGGACATGATGACGCTGGCCCTCGGGCGCGACTTCCCCCTCATCGTGACGCCCTCACGGGTCTTCATGTTCGCGCTCACGTCGGCGGCACAGCGGCAGGCCCTGGCGGCCCTCCGTTCCCACCTGCGTCCCAAGGGACTGCTCGTCCTGGACCTGTTCGACCCGCAGCTCGACCTCGTCGTCCCACGCCCGGACGCCCCGCAGGGCGGCATCGAGGTGGTCCACCCGACTACCGGGAACCGCGTCACCTGGACGGTCACGGCCCGGAACCCCGATCCCGCCCGCCAGCTCATCGTTGACGACTGGGCGGCCACCGAGATCGACGCATCGGGGCGTGTCCTTCGGACCGACACCGAGCGGCTGACCCTGCGCTGGACGCTGCGGAGCGAGATGCGCCTCCTGTTCGAGCTGGCCGGCCTCGAGGTCGTCGGCGACTACGGCGACTTCAGGAAGGGGCCGCCGGCGGACGGCGACGAGCAGGTCTGGGTCCTCCGGCGCGCCGACGCGTAGCCGAGCCCGGAGAGCCGACACGGGACGCCGGGCGATACCGGCAGTCAGGCGCGCCCATCCGGCTTGTCAGGGCGCCGAGTCACCAGCACAGCTCCAGCCACCACGGCGACGGTTCCCGCGATCGTCGTCGGGCCGAGTGGCTGACCGAGAACCGCCGCGGCGAAGAGGACACCCGAGATCGGCTCCCCGAACATGACGGTCGCAGCATCGGTCGCGCCGATCCGGCGGATGCCGTAGGGGATCAGGACATTCGGGACGACCGCGGTGACGATGCCTGCCACAACCATGAGGGCGGCGAGCAGCGGATCGAGGGCCCATGCCATGCTCGCAGGCGCCTGCCCGAGGACGACGGCGACCAGGATGGCGACGAACGCGACTCCCGTCAGCATGTAGGCGGAGAGGTGGACAGGCGTCAGCGAGGGCGGCGCGGCGCGGATCAGGCGGAATAGGACCGTCCCGGCGATCGCCGCCACGGCGGCGACGACGATGCCCGCGGCGGACGTGGGCGCGTGGCCCTCCCACGGGGCGAGCACCGCGGCGACGCCCGCAAGCGCAATCCCGACGCCTGCCGCCGTGCGCATGGTCAGCGGTTCGTCGCCCCGCAGGCCACCCCAGACGGCGACGCCGAGCGGGTAGAGGTAGTAGATCGCGACCACGGGCACGACCGCCATCAGCCCGAAGGCGACGCTGACGCACAGCGAAGCGACCGATCCGGCCATCACGACCCCCGCCATCGTGGCCTGATCTCGACGAGGGAGTCGTCGCACAGCCGCGAGCCCGTCGCCACGCGCGGCGAGGAGGCCGGCGAGTGCGACCGCGCCGACGATCGCTCGACCAGAGGTCACGGCGTAGGGCGTGAGGCCCGCCCGGTAGAACAGGGTCGCGATTGTGCCGAGCGCGCCGAAGGCGGCCGCGGCCATGGAGACCGCGAGCACTCCACGTGCGCGAGGGGAAAACGCTCCGACGTCCACAGACGGTGTATGGGCAGAAGGCGGCAGCCGTCAATCCGATGACTGGCACCACTCTCCATCCACCGCGCCCATGGTCGGATCGGCCGACGCGACCAGGCGGCGTGCGGTCGTCGCTCGGCTTCGTGCGCTGGCGTCGCCTATCGGCGAGCCTCCGGCCGTGGCATGGAAGTCACCGCCATGTCCACCTCCTGCCGGACTCGAGCAACACTTCCTGCCGGTCTCACGACGGTTTCATCGTGTCGGCGTTGCCGGGCCGGCCGACGCCATCTTCGCCCGTAGCCACCCGGTAGCGATGCCGAGCGCCCGCTGATCCTCGTCGAGCTTGTCGAGTGCGGCGGCCATCTTGAGCGCCCTCACGCTGTTGGAATTGCGGGGTCTGGCGCCCAACGCTGGTGGTCGGTACGTGCCGACGGGGGCTCTCGCCGCGTGGTCAAGCCCGCGGCCGACCAGGCTGAAACGGCGGGAATAAGTTGTGATGTCGGAGCGTCAACAATCGGCCGCGAGTCACGCTCAGATGGCGCCGCGGACGGCCGCCGACCTCGCCGCAGCCGCCTCTGACGATTTGCCGTACGTTCCGGACCGGTGTTACCCTCCCGGCAGGTCATCCATCGGGACACGGATCCCGCCGCCAGGAGAAGCTGTTTGCGGAAGATTGTGGCCGTTGCCCTGGCCCTCCCCATCCTCCTTTCCATGTTCTTGTCGACGGCCGTTCGTAGGTCCGGCTCCGCGCGACTGTTCCTGATGGTCGGGTCAGTTGGTGTCTTGGTTGCAGGATTGCTGGCCGGTCTGCCGGCCGAGCCGGTAGCCGGGACCGGCGCTCCAACGTTCGCTCCTCTTCCGCCGCAGGCTGAAGCGCTTCGAGCCGAAGGCAACCTGGCCCTCGACGCCCCTTTCCGAGTCCAGTTCACGAAGCCCATGAACGAGAGCTCGGTTGAGGCGGCCTTTGCCATTGATCCCAAGGTCGATGTCGTCTTCAAATGGGATGCCACCGCCCAGATCCTCTCCCTCGCGCCGAACCAACACTGGACGCCACAAACGCAGTATCAGGTCGACATCTCTGGTGCCGCCACCGACCAACAGGGCTTGAGTATTTCGACGCCCATCCACGCCACCTTCGATTCCGGCCTGCAGACGGCGGGTACGATCACGGCCACGCAGATGGTCGACAGCCTCGCTTCACCGGGCACAGCGTTCCGGCTGACGTTCACCCGTCCGGTCAAGCTGGCGACGGTACTGACCGGGTTCGGGATCAGCCCGCAGGTGCCGGTCACGATCGTTGGCGACGATCCGACCGATCTCGCGTCCCAGGTCTTCACCATGACTCCCAAGGATGAATT
>DATCGK010000627.1:0-2510 GCA_036508975.1 Candidatus Limnocylindrales bacterium | reverse complement strand
GGTCCGGCATCGAGGCCTTGCGGCGCGCGATGAAGTCGCGCAGCGCCTCGTCGATCCCGGGATCGATCGGCGGTGCCTCATACGAGGCGAGCATCCGCTTCCAGACCTTGTTGGCGCGGACCGGTGCGTCCTGGCTGCCGTCCTCCAGCCACTGCTCGAAGCTGTTGTTGTCGGCCGTGTCGGAGCGGTAGAACGCCGTCTCGAAGTTGGCCAGCGTGTGCGCCGAGCCGAGGTAATGCTGCCCGGGCTCGTTGTGGAGGATGGCGTCCAGCGCCTGGCCGTTCTCGGACAGGTCCACACCCCGGACGAACACGCCCATCATCCCGCACTGGTCCGCGTCGAGGATGAACTTCTCGTACCCCATCGTCAGCCCGCCCTCGAGCCAGCCGGCTGCGTGGAGCACGAAGTTGGTCCCGCCGAGGACGGTCGGCTGGAGGGTCGCCGCGGACTCGTAGGCCGCCTGGGCGTCCGCGACCTTCGAGGCGCACAGGCTGCCGCCGGAGCGGAACGGGACGCCCAGGCGCCGGGCCAGCGCCGCCATGACGTACAGCACCAGCGCAGGCTCGGGCGTGCCGAAGGTCGGGGCGCCCGACTGCATCGACATCGAGCTGGCGAACGAGCCCAGGATCACGGGCGCGCCGGGCCGGACGAGCTGGACGAACGCCATGCCGCCCAGCGCCTCCGCCAGCGTCTGGGCGGCGGCGCCCGCCACCGTCACCGGCGACATGGCCCCGGCCAGGATGAACGGCGTCATGATCGTGGCCTGGTTGGCCTCGGCGTAGGCGCGGGCGGCACCCAGCATCGTCGAGTCCCAGACCAGCGGCGAGTTGGCGTTGATGAGGCTGGTGATGACCGTGTTGTCGCGGACGAAGGCCTCGCCGAACAGGATCCGGGCCATCGCCACGGTGTCGAGCGCGCGCTCGGGCGTGGTCACGGAGCCCATGAACGGCTTGTCCGAGTCGCGCATGTGGCTGTAGACCATGTCCAGGTGGCGCTTGTTCACCGGCACGTCCACCGGCTCGCAGACCGTCCCGCCCGAGTGGTGGAGGTGCGGGCTCAGGTAGGCGAGCTTCACGAAGTTGCGGAAGTCCTCGATCGTCCCGTACCGGCGTCCGCCGTCCAGGTCGCGGACGAACGGTGAGCCGTAGGCGGGCGCGAACACGGTGTGCGGCCCGCCCATGGTCACGCTCTGCTCCGGGTTGCGGGCGTGCTGCACGTACGACGACGGGGCGCTCGCCTGGACGATCTGGCGGCACAGCCCCCGGGGGAAGCGGACCCGCTCGCCCTGGACGTCCGCCCCGGCGTCACGGAACAGGGCGAGGGCCGCGGGGTCGCCGCGGAACTCGAGCCCGACCTCCTGGAGGATCGTGTCCGCGTTGTGCTCGATGAGGGACAGGCCCTCCTCGTCCAGGACCTCGAACGGCTTGAGCGTCCGGGTCAGGAACGGCACACGGGCGACGGCGGCGTGGGCGCGGGCGGCCTGCCGTCCGGCGCGGCCCCCGGTGCGACGGGTGACGATCTCCTCGGTCATCGGTCCTCCTCGTGGGCGGCGACGGGCATGCGCCGCCGGCGTCGCTCGGTGCGTTCGTCCTGGCCGGCGCGTCCGCTCTCCGGGCGTGCCGGCAGCTCGACGACGCGGGCCAGGTTGGGATAGGGGGCGGTTCGGTGCGGGATGGCCAGCGCCTCCACGAAGTGCTCCTGGAAGCGCGGCTCGATGGCGGTCTCGATCTTGGTGACGCGCCGGACGACGTCCTCGATCTCGGCCCGCGCGGCGCCCGACAGCAGCGCGATGAGCGCGCCGGCGCCGGCGGCGTTGCCCGCCGAGCTCACCCGGTCGAGATCGCAATCCGGGACGAGGCCGAGCACCATCGCGTGCTTCACGTCGATGTGGCTGCCGAAGGCGCCCGCCAGCCGGATCTCGTCAACCTCGTCCACGCCGTAGGCGTCCATGAGCAGGCGGGCACCAGCGTAGAGCGCCGCCTTGGCCAGCTGGATCGCCCGGACATCGCCCTGCGTGACCGTGATCCGCGGCGCGCCGTCGGTCAGCACGTAGGCGAAGGTCCGCCCGTCCGCGACCACGCGAGGCGTCCGCCCGGCCGTCCGGCCGTCCAGGATCCCGTCCGCGGTGATCACGCCGGCCAGGAACAACTCGGCGATCGCCTCGATGATCCCGGAGCCGCAGATGCCGGTGACGCCCGTCTCGCCGGTGGCGTCCGTGAACCCGCGCTCGTCGGACCACAGCCCGCAGCCGATCACCTTGTAGCGCGGCTCCAGCGTGACAGGATCGATCCGCACGCGCTCGATGGCGCCCGGCGCGGCGCGCTGGCCGGCGCTGATCTGGGCACCCTCGAAGGCAGGCCCGGTCGGGCTCGACGCGGCGAGGAGCCGGGTCCGGTTGCCGAGCACGAGCTCCGCGTTGGTGCCCACGTCCACGATGAGCCGGAGCGTCTCGGAGCGGTGGGGCTGCTCGGCGAGGATCACGCCGGCGGTGTCCGCACCCACGTGGCCGG
>DATCGK010000626.1:0-5300 GCA_036508975.1 Candidatus Limnocylindrales bacterium | reverse complement strand
CCGACGCCGTGGGTCCGGCGGGGGAGGTGATCACACCCACCACGGCCAGCACGATCCCCGCCACGAGGAGCGTCACGCCAACCAGGCCCAGCGTCCGTGACGGGGCTGCGGCCCCACCGGCGGCGGCCGGCATCGTCCCCTCGGGATCCTCCGCTGCGATCGTGCCGTCCAGGTCGCGATGGACGAGCCCGCGCCGGATGGCGTAGACGACGAGCAGGACGCTGCCGGTGACGATGGCGAGGGCCGCCAGGATGCTCAGGGCGCTCCAGGCCGGGTTGAGGGTCATGTGGTGGGTCTCCAGTTCGGTTTTGCGTCTCCTCCACCGGGTCCGTGCCCCCAATCGTAACGGTCGCCGGACCCGTGCGAGAATGCCCCCTCACAGCAGGAGGTTGTCATGGCGGACCTGGCCGAGATCGGCATCTTCGGGGGCTCGGGCTTCTACTCGCTTCTCGAGGACGTGCGCGAGGCGAAGATCGACACGCCCTACGGGCCGCCGTCGGACAGCTTCTTCCTGGCCACGGTCGCGGGCCGCAAGGTCGCCTTCCTGCCCCGCCACGGTCGCAACCACACGATCCCGCCGCACAGGGTCAACTACCGCGCCAACGTGTGGGCCATGCGCTCGCTGGGCGTGAAGGCCGTCATCAGCCCCTGCGCCGCGGGCTCGCTCCAGCTCCACGTGGAGCCCGGCCACTTCGTGGTCAGCGACCAGTTCGTGGACCGGACGAACGGTCGCGCGGACACCTTCTTCGACGGGCCGATCGTGTCCCACGTCTCGTCCGCCGAGATCTACGACCCGGTGCTGCGGGGGATCGCGCTCGAGGTGATCCGGGAGCACGGGATCACCGTCCACGACGGCGGCACGGTGGTGGTGATCCAGGGCCCGCGCTTCTCGACGAAGGCCGAGAGCAAGTGGTTCAGCGATGCGGGCTGGGAGGTCATCAACATGACCCAGTACCCCGAGGCGTACCTGTGCCGCGAGCTGGGCATGGCGGTCGTCAACATCGCCCTGATCACCGACTACGACGCGGGCGTGCTCGAGGGCACGCACGCGGTCACCGCCCACGACGTCCTGGCGGTGTTCGCGCAGAATGCCGAGCGGATCCGCAAGGTGGTCCTGGACATGGTCGGCCGGTTCCCGGCAGACCTGGATGCGCTGGGAGCCCTGGGCGCCCTGGAGCACACCCGCGGCGACGGTCATGCGGCGGGCCCGGAGGACATCCGGCTGTTCGAGACGGGCCTGTAGCGGGCCGCCTGGCGATGACGTCTCCGGCCACGACCGGCCCTGCCGCCGCGGACCGGTTCGCGGCGGATGCCGCGTTCGCGCGGGAGATCGCCGAGCGGGCCGGACGGATCCAGCTCGCGCGGTACGAGCGGGTGGGGCAGATCGACCACAAGTCGGCCAAGGACGTGGTGACCGAGGTGGACCACCTGTCCGAGGCGCTGATCATCGGCGCGATCCGGGACCGCTTCCCCGGTGACGGGATCCTGGCCGAGGAGTCGGGCGAGCACGAGGGGGTCGACGAGGGCGTCGTCAGGAGGCTCGCCCATGGGCGGACCTGGATCATCGACCCGCTCGACGGCACCGTGAACTACGCGAACGGCCTGCCGCACTTCTGCGTCTCGGTGGGCCTGGTCGTGGACGGGCGGCCGGCCGCCGGCGCCGTGCACGACCCGATGCGCGCGGAGACGTTCTGGGCCACGGCCGACGGGCCGGCGGTGCTCAACGACGAGGTCATCCACGCGTCGGTGAAGGACCGCCTGGACGACTACGTGATCGCGATGGCACTGAGCGGCCGGTCGGTGACCTCGCGCGTCCGGGCCGTGCGCCGGGCGGTCCGGGTGACGCGGAACATGGGCTCGGCCGCGCTGGCGCTGGCCTACGTCGCGCGCGGCCGCTTCGACGGGTACATCCAGTCCGGCGGGATGTCGGCGTGGGACATCGCGGCCGGGGGGTTGATCGCCGAGCGCGCGGGTGCGGTGGTGACGGACTCCAGCGGCGGTTCCTGGTTCGACGTCGCCCGCGCGAACCAGATGTTCGGCTGCGTGGTGGCACCGGCACCGCACCACGCGGAGCTCCTGCGGCTGTCGCGGGAGCCCTCGGCCCAGGGCTAGGCCTCGTCGCCGGCCCAGGGTTCGCCAGCGGGCGGCCGATCTTCGTGCCGCGGATCCCCGTGCCGCCGATCCTCGCGCCAGCGGGGCGGCCTCGCACGGAGCCGCGGGAGCCCCCACTCGTCGCAGAACGCCTCCCAGCGGTCGCGGTCCGCGCCCGGCCAGGCGAGCTCGTCCACGTCCGCCTGCGGGATCGGCACGCCGTCGTCCGTCGTCCGCAGGCGCGCCAGGTCCCGGTAGAGGAGTGCCTCCGCCATCCGTTCCCGGAGGGTGGCGGCCAGGCCAGCCGCGTTCCTGAGCCCGGTCATGTCCCACTCGCCCCCGTTCGGCGGGATCTCCTCCAAGTGCCCGTACCGCGCCAGCGCCGCCGACGCGGACCTGTCGCCCCAGCCCGGCAGGCCCGGGAACCCGTCGGATGCGTCGCCCACCAGGGCCAGGCGGTCCGGGACGCTCGTGGGCGGCACGCCCCACTTGGCGCGGACGCCGGCGTCGTCGTAGACGAGGTCCCGGCGGCGGTCCCAGAGCACCACGCGCTGGCCACGGACGCACTGCGCCAGGTCCTTGTCGGCCGAGCAGATCAGGACGCGCTCGACCCGCTCGTCCACGGCGAACCGCTCGGCCGCGGCGGCGATGGCATCGTCGGCCTCGAACTCCACCATCGGCCAGAGCACGAACCCGAGGGCCTCGATGGCGGCCTCGGCGATGGGGAACTGAGCGAGGACCGCGGGGTCCATACCCACCTCGGACTTGTAGCCGGGGTAGAGGTCGTTGCGGAACGAGCGGACGACGCGGTCGGTGGCGCAGCCGACGTGGGTGGCGCCCTGCTCGCGGACCAGGTAGCAGAGCTGCTCCACCAGGCCGCTCACGCCCGACAGGACAAGACCGTCCCGGTCCCGGACCGGCGGGCGCGGCGAGAAATGGGCGCGGAAGAGCTCGTAGGTGGCGTCGACGAGGTGGACCTGCATCGGTTGAGCGCTCGGTCGCGTGGTGGTTCGGCTGCCGTTGAACCGCCTCAGTCGTCGGCCGAGCCGGTCTCGACGAGCCGCTTCAGGCGCTTGAGGTCTGCCTGGAAGATCGAGCGGAGCACGGGGGCCATCACGAGCGCACCCAGCGACGGGAGCAGCGGCGGAACCAGGGTCTCCTCCCAGCGGACGATGGTGGTGGTGCCCCCGGCGCCCGCCTCGAGGGTGATCAGGCCGCCGCCGGAGAACAGGCCCCTGTGACGAATGGCGAACAGCGCCGGCGGCTCGAAGGCGGTCACCTCCACGGGATCAGTGACGGAGATGCCGCCGATCCGGACCGTCGCCTCGCCCCGGGAGCCCACGTGGACCGGCCCGGGCGTCGTGAGCCGGACCTCCTTCATCTCGTGCATCCACTCGGGCTGCAACGGGATGTCCGAGACCACCGTCCAGGTCTCCTCGGGCGGGGCGTCCACGACGACCAGCATCCGGAGCGGCTCCGGGTTGCGGCCGCTCCGGCGGCGCGCGAGCCACCGGTCCAGGAGCCAGGCCTTGAGACTGACGACGGCGGCGAGGGGGAGCAGGCGGCGGAGCATCGTGACCTCAGCGGAGTCGGGTGGAGTGGAGGAGCACGCCGGCCTCGCGCAGCGCGGCCAGGGCCCGCTCGCCGTCACCCGGCCGCTGGTCGACGGCCGCGACCGCGTCCGTGAGCAGCGTGGTCGCGAACCCGAGCCGGATGGCGTCGGCGGCGGTCGCCTGGACGCAGTAGTCCGTGGCGAGGCCCACGACCACCACGCTGGTCACGCCGGCGTCGCGCAGGAGCCCCTCGAGCTTGGTGGGGATGGTTTGCGCGGTGTCCGCGTCGCGCATGGTGAAGGCGGAGTAGCCATCCTCGCCGTTGGAGCCCTTGCGGATGATGGGGGCGTCAGCCTGGACCTCCAGGGCCGGGTGGAGCGCCGCGCCCCAGGTGTTCCGGACGCAGTGGACCGGCCATGCCCCACCGTCGGCGGCGAAATGGGGCGTGTGCTCCGGGTGCCAGTCCTGACTGTAGGCCACGAGCGCCCCATTCGCCCTCGCCAGCGCGGCCTCCCGGTTGACGATCGGGACGATGTCCGCGCCGCCGCGCACGCTGAGGCTGCCGACGGGGTCGGCGAAGTCGTTCTGGACGTCGACCACGATGAGCGCGACGCCCGGGTAGTAGCGGAGCATGCCCGTACCCTACCGCCCCGGGGCGGGTTCGTCGCGCGGTGCCGCGGGCGTGGGTGGTGGATGGCTGCCACGGCCCACCGCCCCGCAATCGCAACCCTGCCGTTCCCCGCAAACGGCGCCCATCGGGACTACGCTGATCGTCGCCCGGGCGAGCGCCGCCCACGCGTCCACGGAGCCCCGATGCATCTCGACGACTTCAAGCAGCAGCTCCCCGACCTCGACGAGGTCGAGACCCGCGAGTGGCTGGACTCGTTGGACCAGGTCCTGGACCAGGAGGGCGAGAACCGCGCCCGCTTCCTGATGTTCAAGCTGCTCAAGCGGGCACGTCAGCGCCACATCGGCGTCCCCACGCTTACGCAGACCCGCTACATCAACACGATCAGCCCCGAGCAGGAGCCCTGGTTCCCGGGTGACGAGGCCCTCGAGCGGCGCATCCGCCGGTTGATCCGCTGGAACGCCGTGGCGATGGTCCTGCGGGCCAACAACCGGTTCCCGGGCCTCGGGGGCCACCTGGCCACGTACGCCTCGGCGGCCAGCCTGTACGAGGTGGGCTTCAACCACTTCTTTCGCGGCAAGGATCACCCGGGCGGCGGCGATCAGGTCTACTTCCAGGGTCACGCGGCGCCGGGCATCTACGCCCGCGCGTTCCTCGAGGGACGGCTCACCCAGGGCAACCTGGACCGGTTCCGCCGCGAGACGGGCGGCGGCGGCCTCAGCTCCTACCCGCACCCCCGCCTGATGCCCGACTTCTGGGAGTTCCCGACGGTCTCGATGGGCCTGGGGCCGCTGGGCGCCGTGTACCAGGCCCGTTTCAACCGGTACCTGCAGAACCGCAGGATCAGGGACACGTCGGGGCAGCGTGTCTGGGCCTTCCTCGGCGACGGCGAGATGGACGAGCCCGAGTCGATCTCGGGCATCTCCCTCGCGGCGCGCGACGGCCTCGACAACCTCACCTTCGTCGTCAACTGCAACCTGCAGCGTCTGGACGGACCCGTTCGCGGCAACGGCAAGGTCATCCAGGAG
>DATCGK010000625.1:0-2329 GCA_036508975.1 Candidatus Limnocylindrales bacterium | reverse complement strand
CCTGAGTCGTCGTCCATGATCGGATCGTGGCGGACGATCGTGCCAGCTTGGGTGGCACGAGGCCGCCAACGCCTGTCGACGGCGGCGGACCCGACGGCTGACACGGGTGCACGCTAGGATCGCGATGTGACGCCAGGCACGACGCGTGATACGGGGTTGCCGCCGGTACCAGACGACCTCCTGACCGCCACGACCTCAAAGCTCCGATTCAAGGACGCCGAGTTCTTGGCCGAACGGATCCGCCACCACGCCGGCGACTCCCTGCTCGCGCGATGCCTCTTGCCGAACATCCGCCGCGTGAAGTCATGACCGAGCGCGCAAACCGGGCGGCCGACGCGGTCGGCGGGAGGGTAGCGACGCGTGGCGAGGCGGCCGAGCGCTTCGTCGTCGAGCGTCTGCGCGAGGCGTTGCCCCCGAGCGTCGCAGTCCTGTCTCACGTGCGTTGGCTTCTCCGCGACCACGGGTACGTCCGCGAAGGCGAGGCCGACGTTGTCATCGGCGAACCGGACCGCGGGATCCTCGTCCTCGAGGTGAAGTCGGGCGAGGTCCGGCGCGACGCCCGCGGGACGTGGTGGGTCGGACGCGAGCCGCTCCAGAGAAGCCCGTTCGAGCAGGCGGCCGACAGCCGGCACGCGCTGGTCCGGAAGCTCGCGGAGCTGCCCGGGTGGACGGCCGGCCTGAAGCCGATCGCCGGCCAGGCGGTGGCGTTCCCCGATGTCGAGCTCGATTCGATGCGCGGGCGACTCGGCTTGCTCGGCCCCGACGTCGATGCCGGACTCATCGCCGATCAGTCCATGTTCGTCGACGACGAAGGCGGTCGGCGCGAGCTCGGTGGCTTCATCGATCGGGCCTTCGATGCGTGGAGCGGCCAGGCGGGGACGCGCCCACCCGGTCGCGCCGGGATTGACCTGCTCGTCGCGACGATGACCGAGCCGTTCGAGATCCGCCCCATGCTCCGCAACGAGATCGCCAGCGGCGAGCGCGACGTCGTCCGGCTGACGGTCGGGCAGTACAGCGTCCTCAACATGCTGCGCGAGGTCCGACGGGCGTCGATCGTCGGCGGGGCCGGGACCGGGAAGACGATCCTCGCGGCCGAGAAGGCCCGGCGGCTCGCGAAGGAAGGCTTCCGGACGCTGCTGGTCTGCTTCAACTCCGCGCTGGCGGGGATGCTTGCGGTCGCGGTGGAGGACGCCGCGCGGGACACGGGGCTCCTCGATGTGAAGACGTTCCACCAGCTGTGCGAAGACCTCGGGCGCGAGGCGGGCGTGCTTGGCGAACGGCCCGTGCCGGTACCCCAGAGGTGGTGGGACGAGACGCTGCCGCGGGCGCTGGACGATGCGGCCGCGACGCTCGGGCCGCGCTACCACGCAATCGTCGTCGATGAGGGCCAGGATTTCGTCGACGACTGGCTGCTGTCGCTCGAGGGGCTCCTGTTCGGCGGTCGCGAGGACGTGCTGTACGTCTTTCACGACCCTGCGCAGGCGATCTACCGGGAGGACTCCGTTGCAGGTCTCGAGATGCAGGAGATCCGGCTCGAAATGAACTGCCGGAACGCGCAGCCGATCCACGACGTCGTGCGGCGGTTCGCCGCGGATGGGCTCGCGCCCGAGGCGCTACGGTCTGACGGACGCCCGCCCGAGTTCGTCGAGGCGGAGGGCGCCGAGTCCACGGTCCGGGCGCTCCGGTCCGTGCTCCATCACCTCCGAGTCGAGGAGGAGGTGGCGCCGTGGGACATCGCCGTGCTCACGGGTGCGCACCTGAACGAGTCGGCCGTGTGGGGAGTGCCGGGTCGCCGGTTCGGTAATGAGGTTCTGGGGAATGGCGCCGTCGACGACGCAGGGCAGAACGTCGGCCTCGCCTCCCACCTCGTTCCACGCCTCCCCGACGACGTGATCCTGTGCGACACGATTCGCCGCTTCAAGGGCCTCGAGCGGCCCGTCATCGTGCTGGTTGAACTCCCCGAGGATGACGCCGCGAAACTCGACCGCCTGCTCTACGTCGGGGCGTCGCGGGCGCGGCAGCACCTCGTCGTCATCGGGTCGGCCGCGGTCCTGGACCGGCTTCGATGAGCCTCCTGTCGGGCACCTGGAGACCGCTATGATCGACCTCGCGTCGGTCTTGAGGGCGACCCTGCTCCCGGGTCTTGAAGTCGTGCTGCCCGGGTCCGGTCGGACAATCTCGATCGCCAGGTACCTCCGAATTGAGGACCGCGCCGACAGCCCCATCGAGCGGACGGGCAGTTGTTGGGCGCCGAACAAGCCAGCGATCCTCCTCGATGGCGAGCGAACGTGGGCCGAATTCGCCCTTGTCCGTTTGCTGGAGCGCGCGG
>DATCGK010000624.1:0-2406 GCA_036508975.1 Candidatus Limnocylindrales bacterium | reverse complement strand
ATCACCGGGATGGGCTGGCGCTCGAGGCACGGCAGCTGGCGCTTCAGGTCGTTGACGAACAGCCCGGCCACGTCGTGCGTGAACCCGCGCTTCACCACCGCGCGCAGCACCGCCAGGTCCTCGCGGTTGGTCGGGAACGTGTAGGCCGGCACCTGCCAGCCCCGCTCGCGGACCGCGTTCGACACGTCGAACACGTTGAAGTTCATGATGTCGTCGCGGACCTTGAAGGCGAACACCGGCAGGTCGTCGCCGCGGGGAAGATCTGCAGGGCGCTGGACAAGCTCCAGGAGGAGACCGGGCTGGACATCCCGGTCCACGTGGACGCGGCGTCGGGCGGCTTCGTCGCCCCGTTCCTGGACCCGGAGCTGGACTGGGACTTCCGCCTGGAGCGCGTGGTGTCGATCAACGCGTCCGGCCACAAGTACGGCCTGGTGGCTCCGGGCGTCGGCTGGATCATCTGGCGTGACGAGGAGCACCTGCCCGAGGCGGCTGATCATGTCGACGCAGCGCATCTCCATCTCGGCTGTCTGCGGGTACTCGTCCTTGTTGATCATGTTCTTGTCGAACGTCTCGGTCATCAGCCGCAGGGCCTGCGGCTCGACCCAGGTGCCGACGAACGTGGCGAGGTTGAGGCGGGCGTTGCCGTCCAGCATCAGCTCGTCGTGGACGATCTGGTACGCGACCTCGGGATCCATCTCGTTGTCGGGCAGACGGTGCCGGGGCGCGCGCCCCACCTCCGCGAAGGCATCGCCGATCGACTGCGCCTGCGACTTCGAGCGCTTCGTCCGCTTGACTGCCACCGTGTTCGTCCTCCATGGACCTGCGGCACTCCGTCCGTCGGCCGGGTGCGCCCGTACGGAAGCCTGGATGCCAGCCGTGGGTTCCGCTGGACGCGCGTGGGTGCCGTGGGGCAGGTCGTCACGGCGCGGGCCACCGCGCGTCACCCGGGGCCATCCACGATCGTCAGCGGCGCATGAGCACCCTGCCTCGTCGCTCCCTGGTCCGCGTCGCGTTCGCCACGTTCCTGCCGCTCGCGGTGCTCGCGACGCTGCTGGCCGGGCTCGTCTACGGCGTCGCCCAGCAGGGCCTTCGCTCGGGCGCGAACGACCCGCAGCTCCGGCTGGCCGAGGACGCGGCCCGGGCGCTCGACGCCGGGGGCGACCCGTCCGCCGTGGTGGGTCAGGGGATGGTCGACGTCGCCGCCAGCCTGGCGCCGTTCGTGGTCGTGTACGACGCCACCGGCCGTGTCCTGGCCAGCAGCGGGCGGCTCGACGGCGCCGACCCGGTCCCACCCTCCGGCGTTCTCGAGCACGCCGCCGTGGACGCCCCGAACATGGTCACCTGGCAGCCGCGTGAGGGCGTTCGCGTCGCCACCGTCACCGCACGATGGGACGGGGGTACCGTCATGGCGGGACGCTCGCTGCGCGAGGTGGAGCGGCGCGAGGACCAGGTGCTGCTGCTGGTGGCGGCCGGCTGGGTGGTCACGATGGCGGCTCTCGCGGTCGCGTCGATCGTCGCGGAGATCATCCGTCGCCCGTAACCCTTCCGAAAGGTTGGCTGCTGCATTCTTCCCTCACTCCTCCTCTCTCTGCGGTGCGGGGTCGGCTTCACCAGCCGGCCCCGTTCGCGTTTTCGGGCGTCGCGCGGGCTGCGGCCGGGCGTCCGACCCCGACCCGTGCCATGCTGGTCCACACTCACGAGGACGACCCGATGACGTCATCCATCGAGGCCACCGCCCGCTGGACGGCCGCGGTCCGGGCGGCCGAGACCACCCGCGAAGACGGCTCTTCGAGGCTCCGTGGGCGGCGGCCCTGACTGGGCCCGACGGCGCCTCCTGGTTCGCGGGCCGGCCACCGGGGAGCACGCTCCCGATTGCGACCCGGACCCGTTTCTTCGACGACTGGCTGCACGCCGTCGCCATCGAAGGCGGGATCCGCCAGGTCGTCCTGCTGGCGGCGGGGCTCGACACGCGTGCATACCGCCTGCCCTGGGCGGCGGCCACGACCGTGTTCGAGCTGGACCGGCCGGTAGTGCTGGCCGAGAAGGAGCGCACGCTCGATGCCGCGGGTGCGGCGCCCGCCTGCGACCGGCGAGTCGTACGCGCCGACCTTGCCGCGGACTGGGCCGCGGAGCTCCTGGCGGCCGGGCTGGACCGTGCGCGCCCGGCGGCCAGGAGCTCCTCGAGGGGCTCCTGTTCTACCTGGCGTCGGACGTGATCGCGCAGATCCTGGGCGTCGTCACCCGCCTCGCCGCACCGGGCAGCCGGCTCGGGTTCGACATCCCCAACGGGCACGTCCTGACGTCACCGTGGACGAAGCCCTGGGTGGACATGCAGGCGGCCGCGGGGGCGCCGTGGATCGGGACCATGGACGATCCCGCCGCCGAGCTGGCGGCCGGCGGCTGGCG
>DATCGK010000623.1:0-2892 GCA_036508975.1 Candidatus Limnocylindrales bacterium | reverse complement strand
GCCCGCACGATCCCCCCGATGATCAGGTGACCTTCGGCGATGTGCCCGACGACCACGCCGACCGACCGACCCTCCTGAGGGCAGTCCGCCGTCCAGTCGTGCTCGTCCATGCCGGTCACGAGCGCGATCAGCGCCTCGTTCTCCGCGCGGAACTCAGCGGCCAGCGCCTCCGCTTGCCTGCTGGCGACCTCCATGCGCGAACTCTACGCCGCGTCAGTAGCCCGACGGGTAGGGAGCAGGAGAACTCGCCGCCACGACGCCTCCCGCGTCAGCGCTCACGTAGAAGAACTCGGAAGACCCACTCGCGAAATCGAAGATGACGATCCCGGCGTTCCCCAGCGGGGGAGCGCAGGGTGCGCCGGGCGGGCACAGGCCACCCCAGCGGAACTCCTCGCGGATGATCGGCGGGTGCGCCGGTGCAAGGGCGGCGAGCGCCGAGGCGACGGCCGGGCCGCAGGTCAGGTTCGGTGGCGGCAGGCGTCTGCGTCAGGTACCCCAGTTGCTACTGGCTGGGGATCGCCCCGAACCCATCGCGTAGCTGGCTTCCGGCGATCGCCGGCGATCGCCTTGACACCCCCGTCGCTGGACCGACCCCCTCGCTCTGAGCGACGTGGGACGTCGGGACCGGGAGGGACCAACCATCACTTGGGCCAGAGCTGGGTCCAGGTTGATCCACCATCGACCGTCGCATAGAGCCCGGTTCGGCTGGAGCAGTTGCTCTTGAAGGTCAGACAGACGTTCATCCCGAGGAGCGCCGAGCCGTGCTGGGCATCCGTCATCAGGAATGACTCCGGGACGCCCGGCGGGCCGACTGCCGGGGTGCGCACCCACGTCTGACCGCCATCCACGGTGCGGACCACCTCCGACCCGTTGAAGCCGATCCACCGTTGCGGATCGGGGAAGGAGATCGCTGAGACACCGGTCGGGAGCGTCGCCGCAATGGTCCACGAGGATCCGGCATCCAAGGTTCGATACACGCGAGTCACGCTGCTCGTGTCAATCTGGAAGTCAATGGAGACCATCCCCGAGCGCCCGTCGAAGTAGACCGGCTGACCGAAGAAGAGCTGCGCGCCCGCCGATCCGGACGGCTGGGCGAGGGTGGCGTCAGCCCACGTCCGGCCGCCGTCGTGGGTTACGACGATGCCGGCTCCGTGCAGCGCGTTGACGATCACCCCATCGGTGGCCGTGGCGAAGCTGATGGTGCCTTCGATGCCCATGCCACCGTCGCCTGTCGGGCGGTCCGCCGACCAGGTCCGGCCGCCGTCGGCCGTCCAGAAGAGATCGCTGTCATTCGCCCCTTTCGCGCTGTTCCCGCTGAGAAAGGCGAACCCGTGGCTGGGGTCGAGGAAGTCGAGCTGGACCTGGGGCATGATCTCGCCGAAGGGGTGGAAGACGGCCTTCGGGAGCTGCGCCTTCGTCCAGGTATGCCCGCCGTCAGTCGTGCGCCAGATGTCGACCCGGCCGTATGAGGCATCGCTCATCTTGGTGAAGGTCTCGTTGATCGCCACCCAGCCGTGCTGGGCGTCAACGAAGTCAACCCCCAGGAGGAAGTTGGCGTCGGCGGTCGCGAACCCGCCCGGCGGCGTCACGTCGCGCCAGGTCGACCCGCCATCGGCCGTGACCACGAGCCGCTGACCCGCGACCGCCCAGCCGTCGACCGCATTGAGCAGACCCCCAGCCTGGACATCAGGTCCCGGGGGCAGTGGCGTCGGTGCTGGTGGGGTGCTCGAGGCTTCGCTTGTAGGACGTGCGGTCAGGCTCGGCGAGATCGACGGCGACGCGTTTCGAGCACCGAGTGGGGCCTCAGTCGCGTTCGAACATGCCGCGACGACCAACGCGACCGCGGCAATCACGGCGAACATCTGCTTCATCCGAGCCCCTTCGCGCTCGTGCTTTTCAAGCGCCTGCAAGACGCCTGTGACCGATCGAACCGAGGGACAACGCCGAGCCCGGGCCAAAACATGCGCGCTGGCTCCTCGCGCGGGTCGCTGGACGTCGGAGCGAGCCAGAGCTTGCGGCCGTGGGGGCTCTGCCTTCCGGGACGGGCAGCGAGCGCACGAGAACGCGGCGCATGAGGCTTCGCTTCCGAGCAGTCGCGATCTGTCACGTCGGCCCCAAGCCCGCGCTCACGAAGGCGCGCGTCCCGCTCTGGCCGCTCGCGATCAGCAGCACGTGGTGCCCGTCCGACAGGAGGGTGGACTCGTCGGCATCGGCGAGCTGGACACCGGCGACGGGAACCCAGTCGATGCCGTCTCGGGACGTCCACAACCCGACGGCGGTGCCCACCGACCCGGTCGCCACGAAGCCACCAGGCGCGGGGACGAGCGAGGTGGGGTACACGCCGAACAGCGCCGGGCTGGATGGGCCCGCCTGCCACGTTGTGCCGTCCCTCGATGTCCACGGAGCCACCGGCGCGACGAACTCGCCCGGGGCGACCTCCACCGGCGGTCCACTGGCGCCGAGGGACAGGTACCCGTGCGGCGTGTCCACGAGGCCCTCGAGCACGACGTCCGCGCCGCCCGGCAGTGGCGCGTGCATGGTCCAGTGCTGACCGTCACCAGAGGTCCAGGCAGCCGCGGCGTTGTCGAGCCGGCCCACCATCACGAACTCGCCACCTGCGTAGACGACGGCGGTGGCTTCGACCGTGTCGTTGATCGACGGGCGATCGTCGGAGATGGCCGCCCAGTGGAGCCCGTCGGCAGAGAACCACGCCGGGGAGCCTCCCTCGGCCTCCGAGAACCCCGTCGCGACGAACTCTCCCAGTGCACCGGCGATGGAGCGCCACCCCGTGCCCTGGAACGCGGCCTGCACGGGTGCTTTGGTCCAGCTCCGCAGGTCGGTCGACACCCAGGCCGCCCCGTTCTGCTGCATCGCGTAGTGGACGCCGCCCGG
>DATCGK010000622.1:0-10804 GCA_036508975.1 Candidatus Limnocylindrales bacterium | reverse complement strand
CGCAGGATCCTGGTAGCCGCTCAGGTTCATCCCGGAGGCCCGGACCTGCGAGGAGGCGAGGAGCGGGTACAGGTCGGGCTCCAGGCCCGTCGAGATGTCCACCACGGCCGACACGTAGTCGCCGGCGCGAAGCCTCGTCGCAAGCTCGGTGGACGGCAGCTCCACCAGGCTCGCCTTGAAGCCCAGCTTCACCCAGGCGTCCCGCACGAAGGCGGCGACCGCCGCGAGTCGCGGGCTGGCGCTCGCGGGTACCGTAAGCACCTCCAGGGCGTAGGCGGCCTTCGCCTGCGGCGCAGCCCATGCCCCGCCGATCTTCTTCCAGCCGGCATCGGTGAGGGTCTTGGTGGCCGCCTTGGGGTCGTAGGCGACGGGTGGCGCGGACGCCGCATCGAAGGCCCACGACGCCGGCGGCACGAGGGTGTCCGCCCGCATGCCGTCGCCGGCGAGCGGCCCTGCGACCAGGGCGTCGCGGTCGATCGCCGCCAGGAGGGCCCGGCGCACCGGCGCGCTCCGGAGCTCCGGATGCGCCGGTCGCAGGTTGAGCAGCACCGCCGACAGCGTGGTCGTGGGATAGCGCAGGCGCTGGAGACCGACCGTTCCCGCGAGATCGGCAGACAGGGTCGGCGTGAACCCGGCCGCACCGTCGATCGCCCCGCTCCGCAGGGCATCGGCCATCGCGGCCTCCGTATCGTAGAAGGAGACCTCGATGCGATCGAGATACGGGACCGGACGGCCGGGCGTCGCGACCGGGTACGGTGAGGCCAGCGAGTCCAGGGTCGGGCCGGGTGTCGGATCGACCGGGGGCGCCGCGGGTGCCGCCGGCTCCAGCACGGCGCGTGTTGCGTCCAGCTCGGCCAGGCTGAACGGCCCCGTGCCGACCGGGTGTCGCGCGAAGTCACTCTCGGCGAGATCCGCGAACGGCAGGTCGGCGAGCAGGTGGGCGGGCAGCAGGGGCTGGCACAGCGCCGCGAGGAACCCGGCGATCGGCGTCGCCAGTGTGAATCGCACGGTCCGCGGGTCCAGCGCCTGGGCGGTGACCTCCGCCCAGAACCCTGACATGCCCCCGGCGCTGTCCGGGCTCTTGAGCGCGTCGACCGTGTAGACCACGTCGTCGGCGGTGACCGGGACACCGTCCTGCCACGTCGCGTCCGGGCGCAGGGTGAACGTCCACGTCGTGCCCGTGGCGTCCGTCGTCCAGGACTCGGCCAGGTCGGGCGCGTAGGTGCCGGCGGCGGCAGGGCGCACGAGACCGGAGAAGATCAGCCCGACCAGCGTCCGGTCCGCGCGCGTACGGGCCGTGACGGGGGTGATGGAGACCGGCGAGCCGACTACCCCCTCGCGGTACGTCACGGGCGGCGGCAGGGTGGCGCCGGGCGTCGGCTCAACCGCCCCTGCCGAGGACGGCCGGGCCCTCGGGAGCGCGATCGCACCCCCGATGACGACCAGTATCAGCACCAGCGCGGCGACGAACGCGCCGTCTCGTCGGTTCATGTGTCCAGGCCTAAGGGGAGCCGCACGGCGGCCGCGACCGCGATCAGGCGGATACGAACGCCACCAGGCAGAACAGGACGAACAGCACCAGCAGCAGCACGGTGAACTGCCAGAGCCGGCGCTCGACGCCCCGGCGGCTGCGGTAGACGGCCGAGTCGCCGCCGAACGTCCCGGACAGGCCGGTGCCCCGGGCCTGCATCAGGATCGACGCGATCAGGGCGATGCTCAGGATGAGCTGGCCGATGGCCAGGATCGGATTCACGGGTTCGTAGACCTCCGAGGTGTACCGAAGGCGGATGGTAGCAGACGCGACGCCCGACCCCGGGCTCAGACCGGATCGAGCAGTGACCGGCCGGTCATCCCCTCCCAACGGGGCAGTCCGGCCAGCTCGAGGATCGTCGGTGCGACGTCCGCCAGCACGCCGTCGTGCAGGGTTCGGCCGCGCAGCGCGCGGCCCATGCCCAGGAGCGGCACCGGGTTCAGCGAGTGCTTGGTGACGGGCCTGCCCTCGTCGTCGAGCATGTCGTCGGCGTTGCCGTGGTCCGCCGTGACGAACAGCACGGCGCCGGGCCCGTCCGGGTCCGCTCCCTCGACGCCGGCGATCGCGTCGGCGATCCGGCCAAGACAGCCGTCGATCACGTCGAGAGCCATCACCGTGGCGTTCCAGACACCCGTGTGCGCGACCATGTCCGGGTTTGCAAAGTTGGCCACGATGAAGTCGTAGCGCCCGGAGCCGATCGCGCCGACCAGCTCCGCCGTGACCCCCGCGGCGCTCATTTCCGGCTGGAGGTCGTACGTGGCAACCTTGGGTGATGGCACGAGCCGTCTCTCCTCGCCGGGCCAGGCGGCCTCGACACCGCCGTTGAAGAAGTACGTCACGTGGGCGTACTTCTCGGTCTCCGCGACGTGGAACTGTGTCCAGCCGGCCTCGGAGAAGGCCTGGGCGAGCGAACGCGCCTCCTCGGGCCCGAACGCAACCAGGACCGGGAGCCCGGACTCGTACTCGGTCATCGTCGCCACGAGCAGGCCCGACGGCGCCGCCTGCCCATCGGGGCCCGTGCGATCGAAACTGCCGAACGACGTGTCCGCCAGGGCGTGGACGAGCTGCCGGGCCCGGTCGGCCCGGAAGTTGAAGTGGATGATCGGGCCTCCGTCGCGGAGCGGACCGCCGGTGCCGTCGATGGCGGTCGGGGCGACGAACTCGTCCGTCTCACCCCGTGCGTACGCCGCCTCGATCGCTGCAGTCGCCGAGACCGCGTGGAGCCCCGCGGCGTGCACGATGGCGTCGTAGCCACGCTCGGTCCGCTCCCAGCGCTGGTCGCGGTCCATGGCGTAGTAGCGGCCGCCGACCGATGCGATCCGGACGTCCGGGTGCACGATGGCCAGCCGGGCCTCGAGATCCGCCATGAACCCCAACGCCGAGCTGGGTGGCGTGTCGCGACCGTCGAGCAGCGCGTGGACGCGGACGGACGGGACGCCCAGGCGTGCCGCCAGCTCCACGAGCGCCACGAGATGGCGGTCGTTCGCATGGACCCCGCCCGGCCCGATCAGGCCGACGGCGTGGAGGCGGCCGGTGGTCTTCGCGCGCTCACAGGCGGCGAGCAGCGCCGGACGGGTGAAGAACGAGCCATCCGCGATCGCGGCGTCGATCCGGGGCAGGTCCTGGAGCACGGGCCGACCCGCCCCAAGGTTGAGGTGACCAACCTCGGAGTTGCCCATCTGGCCGGCAGGCAGGCCGACTGCGCCCTCGGACGCCTGCACCACCGCGTGCGGCCAGCGACCGAGGATCTCCCGCCAGCGCGGCATCGCGGCGGCGGCGATGGCGTCCTTCGCCGGGTCCGGGCCGATCCCGAACCCGTCCAGGACCACGAGGACGATGGGCCGCGGGCGGGAGCCCTGGCTCACGAGGCGAGTCCGCGGGCCGCCGCGGTAAGCCCGGCCCGGGCAACCATGCCGGCCATCTCGTCCGGCTTGAGCGACGCGCCACCGACGAGCGCGCCGTCCACGCCGGGCTCGGCGAGGAACTCCGCGATGTTGGCCGAGGTCACGCTGCCGCCGTAGAGGACGGGCGTCGCCTCGGCGCCGTCGCCCCAACCCAGTCCGCGCAGGCTGGCGCGTATCGCATCGGCCATGGCGGCAGCATCGGCGCCGCGAGCGTTCTTGCCGGTGCCGATGGCCCACACGGGCTCGTAGGCGATGACGATGCCGGCAGCGACCAGGGCGGCGGCGTCCCGGCCCTGGAGGGCGCCCCGGAGCTGCGCGTCCACGACCTGGGTCTCGCGGGAGGCCTCGCGATCCGCCAGGACCTCGCCCACGCAGAGGATCGGGCGCAGGCCGCCGGCGACGGCCCGATCGAGCTTCCTGCCGATGAGCTCATCGGTCTCGGCGAACATGGCGCGGCGCTCGGAATGGCCGAGGATGACCCACGAGGCCAGGCCCGCCAGCATCGCGACGGAGATCTCGCCGGTGTAGGCACCGGCGAGCTCGTGGTGGACGTTCTGGGCTCCCACGCCGACGTCCTCGCCCGCGAGGGCGTCGCGGACGGCCGCGAGACTCACGTACGGAGGGCAGATCACCCGCGTCACGCCCGGCTCCCGCGTGCGGGACGCGATGGTCCGCGCGAGATCGCCGGCATCGGCCGGGGTGGTGTTCATCTTCCAGTTGGCAGCAATCACGATCGGACGAGTCATGCGCGCATCATGCCAGAGGCGCGCGGCTGGTCCCCCGGCCGACCGGCCCCCAGCATGCCGCCGCCCGGCCCGGGCCGCGACGGCCGGGCGACCCCCCCGCTCCGGCGCCGGATGGCCGGTTGCGCGTGCGGTGGCCGACCCCCTCGTCATCGTGCAGGGCAAGGCGCTCGACGCGGTCCAGGGCCCGCTGGACAGCGGAGCGGTGCAGCTCCAGGCGCACGGCGATGTCGGACAGCGACGCCTCCGGTGTCTCGCGTCGCGCTTCGGCCACGGCCCGGACGGTCCACGGCTGCTTGCCCAGACGACCGTCCGCCTCCAGCACGTCGATCGCGGCGAGCTGGCGCCCGGCCGCCGCCACGGATCGCTGCAGGTTGGCGGACTCCGCGTTGATCACGCGGTTGAGATCGCCCCGCATCGTCCGGGCGACGTTTCGCGCCTCGAGCTCCAGGAGCGAGGCGCTGGCCCCGATGCGCCCGAGGAACGCGGTGATGGAGCCCGTGCTCTTCCAGGTCACGACGCCGTGCCCGCGCCTGACACGCCACGATGGCGGGAGCCCCACGGCCGAGAGGCGCTCCGCGAGAACGGGTGCCTCCTCCACCGTGACCACGAACTCCAGGTGGGCGCGCCCCACGGCCAGGCTCAGCGATCCCCGGGCGAGGAACCGGCCGCGCAGCCAGGCCAGGCGGCAGTGCTCGGCCGCCCGCGACCAGTCGAAGGGAGTCTCGGGCAGGACGAACAGGCGGCGGGCTCCCGGCGGCCGGCCCTCGGGGGCGCGGCCGCCCAGCCGGACCGCCAGCCGGGCGATCGAGGCCTCCCGCGAGGTGACCCTGGGACCCAGCCCTGCAATCTCCGCGAGGCGGTCGCAGGGCCGCGAGGGGTCCACGGCCGCCAGCTCCGCCCGCAGCGCCGCGACGAGGTCCCGGTCCGCCTCCGACATCCGGCCCGCTCAGGCCGTGCGCTCGACGCGCGACGAGCTCGGCCGGCGACGGCGCCCGCCCTCGCGATCCCAGACCGCCATGATCGCGGCCGCCAGCCGGTCCGGGGAATGATGGTGGGCGTTGGCCGGGTCGACCAGGTCGTCCAGCACGAGCCGTGGCGCCGGCACTGCGGTGGGCGGCCAGCGCAGCCGGACCGGCTCCCCCAGCCAGCCAGCCGGGGCGAGCGCGTTGAACCGGTTGTTGGCCAGGACGACGTCCGGCAGGTGGCCGGCCCCGTGCCGCCCCAGGGCATCGAGGTGGTCCGCGAGGTCGAACCCGCCGGTCTCGCCGGGCTGCGTGGCCACGTTGCAGGTGAACACGACGAGCGCCCCGGATCCCGCGATCGCCTCCCGGATCCCGGGGACCAGCAGGGCCGGGAGCAGGCTCGTGAACAGGCTGCCGGGTCCGATGACGATGACCTCCGCCTCGGCGATGGCGTGGAGAGCGTCGTCGGTCGGTCGAACGCCCGCCGGCTCCACCCAGACACGATCGACGCGGTTGGTCCGGGAGATGCGGCTCTGGCCCTCGACCTCTGTCCCATCGTCGAGGCGCGCGTGGAGCGTGATGGCCGTGCCCGTGGCGGGCACGACGCGTCCACGCACGGCGAGCACGCGGTTCATCTCCCGCACGCCTTCCTCGAAATCGCCATCCTGCAACTGCACGAGCGCGGCGAGAAGCAGGTTGCCCACCGCGTGTCCGCCCAGACCGGCCTGGGGCGCGACCTCCTCGGGTGATCCATCGGCCGGCGGCGCCTTGCCGGCCCGGCTGGCCGGCCCGTCACCCGGGAACCGGTACTGCAGCAGGCGTCCCATCAGGGGCTCGGCATCAGCGAGGGCGACGACGCAGTTGCGGATGTCGCCGACCGCCGGGATGCCCAGTTCGGCGCGGAGCGCGCCGGACGACCCGCCATCGTCAGCCACGGTCACCACCGCGGTCAGGTTGGAGGTGTGCTCCTTGAGCCCGCGAAGGAGCATCGACAGGCCCGTCCCGCCGCCGATGGCCACGATCCGCGGGCCGCGGGCGAGGAACCGCTTCTGGTAGATGACCTCCACCATCGGCTGGTCGCGATCCCACAGGGCGAACGGATCCACGAGTGCGCGCACGAGCCGGTAGGCGCCCAGGAGGAACAGGACGAGACCGACGGTGCCCGCGATCGCACCGCGAACCTGGTACGGAAGGAACTGGAGCGTCAGGAAGTCGAGGACCACGCCGGCCGGCCCACTCGGCCGATCGACCGCCGTCACCTGGCGAAGCGTGTGCGCCACGCCGAGGGCGAGGACCAGCAGGCCTGCGAAGGAAACGAGGAGCCACCGCTTGACGCCGATGCCGACCGTCAGCCAGCGGCGGAGGTTCACCGTTCGAGCTCCCTGTGGAAGACCGACACGGGACCGAAATCCCGCTCCCGCAGCCACGCGGCCAGCTCCTCGGAGATCACGATCGAGCGATGGAAGCCACCCGTGCAGCCGATGGCGATGGTCAGGCGGGTCTTGCCCTCGTCCACGTAGGCGGGGACGAGAAGGTCGAGGAGGTCCCGCAGGTGGACGAGGAAGGCGTTCGCGATCGGCTGCCCCAGCACGTACTCGCGAACCGCTCGCGTCAGGCCGTTCTGCGGGCGGAGAACCTCGATGTAGTGAGGGTTCTTCATGAAGCGCACGTCGAGCACGAGATCCGCTTCGAGCGGGACGCCGAACTTGAACCCGAAGCTGATGAGCTGGATCGCCAACCGGTTCGAGCTCTGCACATCGCCGAGGCGCGCGAAGATCCGTTCCCGGAGCTCGCGCAACGACAGGCCGCTCGTGTCGAGCACCACGTCGGCCTGGGCGCGCACGGCCTCGAGGAGCGCCCGCTCGAGCTCGATGGAGGCGGCGATCCCCCGTTCGTCGTCGAGAGGGTGCCGGTGCCGGGTCTCCGAGAACCGGCGGATCAGGACGTCGTCACGGGCCTCCAGGAAGAAGATGACCGGCCGGATCCCGCGGCCTTCGAGCGCGCCGCGCATGGCACCGAACGCGAGCGGCACGTCGCCCGCCCGCACGTCCAGGACGATGGCCGTCCGCCGGAAGCGAACCGGATCGGTGGCCACCAGGTCCGCGAGGTCCCGCAGGAGCTCGCCGGGCAGGTTGTCCACCACGACGTAGCCCAGGTCCTCGAACAGCTTCGCGGCAGCCGTCTTGCCGCCCCCGGAGAGACCGGTGACGACCACCACCTCCTGGGCCGGCTCGTCCGGCAGCGAGATGAACCCCGGGACGGCCGGGGCGTCGTCGGGGCGTCGATCGCTCTTCACGTCGAGACCGCCCTCCCGCTACTTGCCGCTGCGTCGGATGAAGATGATGGTGCCTTCGAACAGGATATACATGGTCACGCCGAGCACGGTCGGGCTCACGAGGTCCCCGCCCGGCGTGATGGCCGTGGCGAAGATCGCGATCCCCAGGATGGCCGGCCTGCGCGCCGAGGCCAGGCGCTGCGACGTCACGATCCCCACCCTCGACAAACCGAACAGCAGGATCGGGAACTCCATGATCAGGCCGAACGCGAGGAACATGGTGGTCACGAAGTTGAAGTACTCGCTGGCCGTGATCAGCGCCTGGAGATCGGGCGTCTCGAAGCCGATCAGGAACCCGGCCGCGTAGGGCAGGATCAGGTACGCGATCACGGTCCCGACGGCGAAGAAGGCCAGGGCGAGCGGGAGCCACGGCCGGACGATGCGGCGCTCGCTCGGAGTCAGCCCGGGCGCCACGAACCCCCACACCTGCCACAGGATCACCGGCATCGCCAGGATGATGCCAGCGACCACGGAGATCTTGAGCTTGATCACGAAGGCGTCCCCGAGCCCCGTGAAGAACAGCGGCTTGTTGCCCGGGATCGGCGACTTGAGGATGGAGATGAGCTGGTCGCTGAAGAAGAACCCGACAACCGATGCCACGGCGACGACGATCACGACGCGGATGAGGCGGTCACGCAGCTCGGTGAGATGGCCCACGAGGGACATCTCACCGGTCGCGGCGGTGGGCGGGGTCTCCGGATCCGGGGTCAGGGGGGCCGGGAGACTGGCGTCCCGGGCAGCGTCGCCTTCAGCCATCGCTTGCGAGGTCGAGGCCGGTCGGCGTCAGGCGGACGGGGTGGGCTGCTCGTCGGAGGGCGTGAGCTCGGCAGGCCATCCCCCCGCGGGCTCGACCGTCGCGCCAGCGGGGGCAGCGGCCGGGGTCACGGGTTCGGCAACGACGGGTTCGGCAACGACGGGGGCGGCGACGACCACCGGCGCGGCGGCGACCACGGGTGCGGCGGCGGCAACCACAGCGGGCGTGGCAGAGACGGCGGTGGCAGGCACGGCCGCAGCGGGTGCCTGGGCGGGTGCCGGGGCCGGTGCGTCAAGGCTCGTCGCCTCCTTGACGTCCGTGGAGGCCTTGCGGAACTCGCGAATGCTCTTGCCGAGGGCGGCCCCGACATCCGGGAGCTTGCCCGGGCCAACAACGATCAGCGCGATGATCAGGACGATGATCAGCTCGCCCGGTCCGATGTTGAACGGCATATCGTGCGCAATCCTCGTCGCCGGGACGTGCCTCTTCCGGGCCGCCCCGAGGCGGTCAGGTTAGCACAGCAAGCCAGCTGGCCCATTCGGCGGCCTCGGCCGCGAGACGCTCTCCGGGGTCCACCGGACCCCCGTCCGCCACCGTCTGGAGCGCGGCCCGGGCAATCCCCCGTGAAACGTTGACGAGGAGGGCACCACCCGCTTCCCGGCTGGCCGGACCGCCGGCCGCCGGACCGGCGGCGAGGACGGGAGCGATCTCCCCGCCCTGCGCGCCGACTCCCGGGACGAGAAACGCCAGCGAGGGCGAGATGGACCGGATGGCTGCCAGCTCCGCCGGTGCCGTGGCGCCGACGACGAGCCCGACGGTCCCGCCGGGTCCCCAGGTCTGGGCGACGCGGGCGACTCGTCCCCAGAGGGGCTCCGCGGGGTGACCGGCCGCCCGGTCGGCCTCCACGACGAGCCCCTGGAGCTCCGCTCCGCCCGGGTTTGACGTCCGGCACAGAACGTAGGCGAACCGGTCCGCACGCTCCAGGAGCGGCGCGATCGCCTCCCGGCCGAGGTACGGGCTCACGGTGACTGCGTCCGCCCCGAGAGCGTCGAACAGGGCCATCGCCTGGCGGGATGCCGTCGAGCCGATGTCCCCACGCTTCGCGTCCGCGATGAACGGGACATCCGACGGGACCATCGCCCGGAGGCGCTCCAGCGCTGCCATCCCCGGCGAACCGTATGCCTCGAAGAACGCCAGGTTGGGCTTGAAGGCGGCCGCGTACGGCAGGGACGCCTCCACGATGAGCCGGGCGAAGCGCTCGACGCCGGCCAGCGTTGGCGGAAAGCCGTCGGGCAGCGCCGCCGGATCGGGATCCACGCCGACGCACAGAACAGCCCGCGTCGCGGCGATCCGCGCCCCGAGGCGCTCGAGGTACGGGGGCGTCAAGGGACGGAGGGTGCGACCGTCGGTGCCGCCGTCGGTGTGGCCGCCGGTGCCGTCGTCGGTGCCGGAGTGGGCAGCGGGTCAGCCGGGACGAACCAGCCGGGTCGCGACACCCCGTCGAGACCGGCGTCCGACGTCAGGTCGATGGTGTCCTTGACCGTCCACGTTGGACCAGCTCCGTCGAGCTGCACCATCCGGAGGTCAACGACCTGGTCCGCCACGTGCAGGAAGGCAATCTGGTCCCCCCTGGGCGACCAGACGGGTGCCCAGCTGTCACCGTCGTTGGTGAGCCGGAGCAGCTCGGCCCCGGTGCCCGCGTCCAGGATCGCCACGTCCGTCCCGAAAGCGTTCGTGCGCGTCACAGCCAGGTACCGGCCATCCGGCGACCACGAGGGGTGCAGGTATCCGGGCCCCGTGATCGGGCTGGCGTTCTTCGTTGCCGGGTTGTAGAGGTAGATGCGCGGGATCCCCTTGGCTCCGTCCCGGTCGTTGCGGACGTAGGCGAGCCGGATCCCGTCCGGGCGCCACGCCGGGTCCTGGTGGCCGAGCGGCGCGACCTCCGAGAGGTGCGGGTCCGTGATCTTCTTCGTCCTGAGGTCGTAGGTCTTGATGACCACTTCGCTGGTGTTGGGGTTGGGCAGGTCCGAGGCCATCGCGATGGTGCGGCCGTTGGGCGACAGCACCGGATCCTGGATGAACCCCATCCACTTCAGCGAACCCGCCGGGTCGACGAGCCCGTCCAGCACGAGCGTCGCGTCGCCGCCGGTGATCGGCACGTCCATCAGGCTGGGCACGTCCATGAGGTAGTCCCTGGTGACGCCACCCACATTCCAGCGCCCCTTCACGGGGCGGGTGCGAACGAAGTAGATCGTGCTCCCATCGGGTGCGAAGGAGGGCATCGAGTCCCGGCCGCCGGAGGTCACCCGGGTCGCCGACCCGTTCGCCTGGACCCAGATGTTCCCGTCCTTGGCGTAGAGCAGCGTGCCCGGCACCTCGATGCCCGGCACCGCCGTCGGCACGACCACGACGTTCGGCGGGGTGGCCGTCCTGGTCGCCACGCCCGGATTGCCGGAGCTGTCGGGCCCCTGCCCGCCGGAGACGGGCAACGGCAGGTTCCCGCTCGAGAGCGACAGGGTTCCGAGCGCGACCACCAGCAGGCCGACGATCGACAGGATGGCGGCCAGCGGGA
>DATCGK010000621.1:0-2137 GCA_036508975.1 Candidatus Limnocylindrales bacterium | reverse complement strand
GCCGCCGCCGCGACGGCGGGCCTGCGCGTCGGCGATCGCCGCGTCGAACGCCGGGGTCGCCAGCAGGTGCTCGGCAGGGCTGCGCGCCAGAGAGGCCAGAACCGCCGACCGGGGGTCGCCGGGAAGGAGTTCGGGGAGCTCGTCCCGGAACGCGGCCAGGCAGCTCGGCTCGGGCACGACCACCGGGATCCCGCGGGACGTCCACGGCTCGAGCACGTCCAGGAGGTCCGTGAGGGAGCGGCGGGCCAGCCCCAGCATGCCGGCGTCGTAGAGCGGCCTGCCACAGCACGCCCACGACGAGGGAACGGCCACGCGCTCGCCGATGGCCTCGAGGACGGCCACGAGATCGGCGGCGATCTCGGGGCGGAAAGCGTCCGTGAACGTGTCGGGCCAGACGACGACCGTGGCATGCGGATCGTCCCGGCGAACCGCGGCGGTGCTGCCGTGGCGGAATGACCGCCCGGCGAACCGCGGAACGGGCCGTGCCGTCGTGATCCCCGCCAGCCGGCGTACGGCCTTCCCGACGCCGGGCGCGCCCAGGATGGCGTTCGACAACCGGGGCAGGCGGGTCGCCACCCTCGCCGTCCAGGGCAGGAGGCCGAGCGCGTACATGGCCCGCGGCCGCAGCCGGCGCGCGTAATGGTGAGAGAGGAACTCCGACTTGTATGCCGCCATGTCCACGCCGGTGGGGCAATCCACGGCGCAGCCCTTGCAGGCGAGGCAGAGGTCGAGCGCCTCGCGAACGTCCCGATTGCGCCAGCTCCCCCGGGTGGTCTCACCCTGGAACAGCTCGACAAGGAGCTTCGCGCGGCCCCGCGTCGAGTGCCGCTCGTCGCGGGTGGCGCGGAAAGAGGGGCACATGGTCCCGGCGTCGTCGCGCAGGCAGCGACCCACGCCCACGCACCGCTCTGCCGCTGCCTGGAGCGAATGTCCGGCGCTGCCGAACGCGAACGTCGACGGCCCCAGGCTCGCCGGCCGGTAGGTGGGCCCGTAGCGCAGGTTGGCATCGATCGGGTAGGCGTCCACGACCTTGCCCGGGTTCATCCGCCCGCGCGGATCGAAGACGGCCCTGAACTGGCGGAAGGCGTCGACCAGGTCGGGCCCGTACATCCGGACGAGGAGCTCCCCGCGCGCCTGGCCGTCGCCGTGCTCGCCCGACAGGGAGCCGCCCAGCGACACGACGAGATCGGCGGCCCGCTCGATGAAGTGCCGGTAGGCCCCAAGGCCCTCGGCGGTGCTGAAGTCGAAGTTGTTGCGCGTGTGCACGCAACCCTGGCCGAAGTGGCCGTACCAGGCGCCCGAGTAGCCGAACTCGGCCCAGAGCGCCGTCATGGCCCGGAGGTAGGTCCCGAGCCGCTCCGGCGCGACCGCCGCGTCTTCCCAGCCCTCGTGGTTGTGGACGCCGTCGGCCCTGATCGCGGTGGCCCCGAGGCCGGACTCACGAACGAGCCAGACCCGCCCCTGCCGTTCGGCGTCGTCATAGCGGCGCCACGTGACTTCGGTCGGCAGGTTGGCGACGAAGGCCTCGGCCAGGGCGTCGGCCGCGTCCGGCTCATCGGCACCGAGCTCGGCCAGCAGCCAGCCACGGCCGTTCGGCAGGAGCGCCAGGTGCTCGACGTGGAGCGGCCGTGCCCGCAGTGGAGCGGCCGTGCCCGCATCTGGTCGGTGAGCGTGCCGTCAAATCCTTCCAGCGCGAGCAGCGGATGGCGCAGCAGCGAAGGCACCGCGTCGGCCGCCGCGAAGACGTCCGCGTAGCCCAGGACGACGAGACGGCGATGCCTCGGGCTGGCGCTCAGGCGCAGCAGCGCCTCCGTGACCACCGCGCACGTTGACTCCGTGCCAACGAGCGCGCGGGCGACGTTGAACCCATGCTCGGGCAGGAGCTGATCCAGGTTGTAGCCGCTGACGCGCCTCGGGATATCCGGGAACCGCGCCCGCACCAGATCGGCGTGCCTGCGCCCAACGTCGCGAAGGCCCGTGAGCACCTCCCCCAGGCGGCCCTCACCGGCCACGGTCGCGGCGTACGCGACATCGTCGTAGGCGCCGACGTCGAACGTGGCGCCACCGTACTCCACCACCGTCAGCCGCTCGACGTTGTCGACGGTCTTGCCCGCGTACAGCGCGTGGCTGCCACACG
>DATCGK010000620.1:0-2682 GCA_036508975.1 Candidatus Limnocylindrales bacterium | reverse complement strand
AGCACCAGCGGCTCGTCCGGCGACCGGGTCTCCGCAAGCCAGCGCGACAGCCGGTCGAACCAGCGGAGCTTGCCCTCGAAGAACGCGGACCCCACCTCGCGCCCGTTGGGCACGTACAGGCTCGCCACCCGCACCCCGCCGCAGACCGCGGACAACATCCGCGCCTCGTCGAGGGGGTTGAAGTCGTCCTCGCCCGCGGCCACGGCGGGCCTGGCGGACGAATCCCGGACCGGACCGTCGCCGAAGTTCGTGATCACGTCCTCGATCCCCACGCGGGAGAGGATCGCCACGCCGTTCCAGCGGCCCTCACCGTGGTGGGCCACCTCGTAGCCCAGCATCCGGAGCGGCATGACCGGCGCATCGGCGTCCGAGAGCTTGGTCTCCTGGATCAGCAGGACGTCGGGCTCGGCCTTGGCCAGCCACAGCTCGACGGCTTCCTGGCGGGCCTTGAGCGAGTTGACGTTCCAGGTCGCGATGCGCATGACGCCGGTCTCAGTACCGGCGGCCGCGCAGGCGGGCGAGGTCCAGCGTCGCCGTGTCGGCGACGGACATCACGGCCATCGTGCCGGCCTGGACCGGGTCACTGATCACGAGGTCCACGTGCTCCGTGATGGAGCCCACCATGTTGAGCGCGATGATCGGGATGCCGACGGCGCGCAGCTCGTCCGCGGCCCTGCTGATCTCGCCACCCATGATCGATCCCGCGAGGACCAGCATCCGGGCGCGGGGGAGGTCCGCCACGGCCCGCACGGCGGACGAGATCGGCTCCTCGCCGACCAGCGGGATCGTGTCCACGGAGATCCGCTCGCCGCGGAGGTTGTGGCGGTCCGCCTCGGTCACGGCGCCCAGGGCGACCTGGGCAACCTGCGCGCCGCCGCCCACGACGATGATCCGCTTGCCGAACACCTTGCCCATGGGGCGCGTCGTGCGGATGGTGATGACCTCGGCCAGCGGCTCGAGCGCCGCCACGAGGGTGGCCTCGTCCGCGTCCTCGACCTCCAGCTCCACCTCGACCGTTGCCGCGGCTTCGGGCTCGGGCCCGGCCCGTCCGGCCCGTCGGACCGTCGACAGCGCGCGCACGCGGCCCCCGACGTCCGCCACGCGCCCGGCGATCACGGCGATCGCGCGCGGGTCGTCCACCACCTCGAGGCGGACGGCGACGGTGGGCGGGAGCGGCTTCGGGTGGCGGCGAGGCATCGGTCAGCCGGCCCGGATGGCGAGGACGTCGCTGATGGACAGGTCCGTCGGCTCGGCGCCGGTGGGATCGTGGTCCTCGAACGCCACGCCGAGCGCCGTGAACGCCTCGCGAGTGGCCGCGGCGTCGCTCGTGGTGAGCATGAGCGCGCCGTCGGTGTCCTCGGCCACGCCCACGATTCCGGTGATGTTGACGTCCCGGTCCGCGAGCGCCTGCGCGACACGCGCGAGAGCACCCGGACGGTCGTCGAGCTGCACGGTGAACCAGATCGTCACTGGGGAACCTCCTGGCCGCCCATGGTACGCGCGCTGCGCGCTACCCTGCGCTCCGATGGCAGAGCGCTTCTCGTCCGGGATGTACCGGCTCATCGGTGCAGTCGGCACCAGCCGGGTGATCACGCGGCTGCATCCGCACGTCTACCGCGCAACCGGTGGCCGCTGGCTGGTCGGCCGCATCTTCGGCGTGCTCAACGTCATCGTGACCATGACGGGGCGGACCTCCGGCAAGCGGCGCGAGGTGCCGTTGTTCGCGTTCGTGGACGGGTCGCGGCTGGTGGTGATCGGGTCGAACGCGGGCGCCGACCGGGAGCCCGCCTGGGTGGGCAACCTGCGTGCGAACCCGAACGCCCGCGTGCAGGTGGGCCGCGAGGTGCGCCTCGTTCGGGCGCGTGAGGCCGAGGGCGAGGAGGCCGACCGCCTGTGGGCCCTGGCTGCGCACGGCTACCCGGGCTACGAGCTGTACCGGCAGATGACCGACCGCCACATCCCGGTGGTCGTCCTCGAGCCGGCCCACGAGGCGGCCCACGAGGCGGGCCACGAGGGGGCCCACGAGGGGGCCGGGGAGGGCTGACCGGTGCCGCCGCCGCTGGGGAAGGTCGTCACGAAGAAGATGCCGAACATCCAGGTGTTCGGGATGGAGGACAACCAGGCGACGCGCGGCGCGCTGCGGTTCTTCCGTGAGCGGCGGATCGTGGTGCACTTCGTGGACCTGCGCAAGAAGCCGATCGCCGCCGGCGAGCTCCGCCGGTTCACGGACCGCCTGGGGGCCGCCGCGCTGCTGGACACCGAGAGCCGTCCATACAGGGAAGGCGGCCTCGCGTACCTCACGACGGACGCTGCCGGGATCACGGCGCGGCTCCTCGCCGACGTGCGGCTGCTGAAGCTGCCGCTGGTCCGCTACAGGGACGACGTCACCGCCGGCCGGGACGAGGCCACCTGGAGAGCCTGGCTGGCGCGCCCGAAGTAGGGCGAGAGCGCCGGCTGCTGTCGCATTCCACCCGCGGGAGTGGCATCCTGCGCGCATGACCGACCACGACCCCGACGGCACCCAGCCATCCCCGCGGACCATGCGCAGCGGACGCGTGTCCATGCGGCCCGAGACGGCTGCCAAGCTGGCTGGCAGCCACACTACCGAGGATGAGAAGCTCCTCGGCGGCCAGCGCGCGGAGCGGCCCGCGTTCCTGGCGACGGACACGTGGCGTGCCCTCC
>DATCGK010000619.1:0-2000 GCA_036508975.1 Candidatus Limnocylindrales bacterium | reverse complement strand
CCCACGATCCTCTACCCGAGCCCTAACACGACAAACATCGGAACGACCACGGCCAAGTCGTACGGGGACATATACAACGCCCATCTCGCGGGGAATGCGTGGTTCCAGCTCGGGACCACTGCCGCTTACGGGCTGGTCACGGACGGCCCGATCCCCCTGGACACGAGCTATACGAACTGGGAGACCTACGACGACTGGCAGCCGGTCTCCGGGCCGTCTCCGCTCCATCCCGACACGCTCTACCACTACCGCGTCAGTTTCCAGGCCACCGCGAGTGGGCTCTGGTACTACGGGGCCGACCAGACGTTCCGGACCCTCGGCGGCGCCGCGACCCTCACGGTGTCGGGCATCAGCAGCGGCAGCCCGGCCGGGACCACCCGCAGCGTAACGGTCACTGCGAAGGACGGCGTGGGCGGTACCGCAACCGACTACCGGGGGACGGTCCACTTCACGAGCACGGACACGAAGGCCGTCCTGCCGACCGACTACACGTTCACGGTCGGTGACGCCGGCGTCCACACGTTCACTTCCGGCGTCATCCTCAAGACCGCCGGCACGCAGTCGGTCAGCGCTCGCGACACAGTCCACTCCTCGACTACGGGGAGCCAGACCGCCATCGTCGTCACGCCCGCGGCCGCTACGTACCTCACCGTCTCCGGCATTGCGAGCCCCTATGTCGCAGGTACCGCCCACAGCGTGACGGTCACGGCGAAGGACGCATACGGCAACACCGCCACCGGCTACACCGGGACCGTCCTCTTCACGAGCTCAGACGCCCACGCGGTCCTGCCGGCCAACTACATCTTCACCGGCGCCAACGCAGGCGTCCACACTTTCTCGCTCGGTGTCACCCTCAAGACAGCCGGCACCCAGGCAGTTCGTGCCCGCGACACGGCCACGGCTACCATCACCGGCCTCCAGAGTGGCATCGTAGTCACTCCCGCCGCAGCGAAGACCCTGGTCGTCTCCGGCATCGTGAGCCCCTATGTCGCGGGTGTCGCCCACAGCGTGACGGTGACCGCAAAGGACGCATACGGGAACACCGCCACCGGCTATCGCGGCACGATCCACTTCAGCGGCTCCGACCCGGCAGCGACCCTGCCGGCGAACTACACCTTCACAGCCGCCAACGCGGGCAGCCACACGTTCAGCCTCGGCGTCACCCTCAGGACGCCTGGCACTCGGGGGGTTCGCGCGACCGACACGGTCACGGCTACCATCACCGGGGTCCAGAGCGGCATCGTCGTCACCTGAGAGGCGGCCAGCGCGGAAAGCGGTCGGATTCACACCGCCGCATTCTCCGCAGCGGTGGCTCGGGTTGGCGTCGGGCTTGGCGAGGCCCACGTCTGAGTTTGGACCTAGCGGGGCTGGCTCCAAGGGTCGTAGTCCGCGTCCAGCGGTTCCTGCGGTGGCCGCTCATCGGGCGCCACGTGCTCTAGATTGACGCGGATGCGGTACCAGAGCGTGAAGCGGCCGCGCATCGAATCGACCAGCAGGTCCGAGGGCTGAAGGTGCGCGACGACGCCCGCATGGCGCCCTTTCCAGCGCTCGAAGGCGGCCAGCGCCTCCTCCTTGGAGGCCGCCCGGGCGATCTCGACGAGCGGTTTGGCCGAGACTCGACGACCGGTGGGCGAGTGCCCAGGTCGGTCGTCGGGTCGATCGCCGGGTCCGTCGGCGTGCTTCCGCGCCCGAGACGGCATGACCCTCGCCGGCTCTCCGGCCGCTTTCGCGTAGTGCGGCGGCCACGGTGCGTCGCTCTGGCCGGCCTTCTCCTGCCGCGCCGACAGCTCCAGCAACCCCTCCAGCGATCCGACCGCCTCGTCGATCCCTTTCGCCGGATCGCCGATCGCCGCGAACCTGGCCGGCATCGTCGCGAGCGTGAAGTCGCTCAGTTCGCAGGCAGGCAACTCGTCCCAGGTCACCGGCGCCGACACGCGGGCATCCGGCACCGGCCGCACGGAATAGGCCGAGGCGACCGTTCGATCCTTGGCGTTCTGGTT
>DATCGK010000618.1:0-2035 GCA_036508975.1 Candidatus Limnocylindrales bacterium | reverse complement strand
AGACGGCGCCGTCGCCGCCGTCATCGCCGCCGGCGCCCCTTCCTCCTGTGGACTGGCCTCGTCCTCCTGCTCCTCGTGGCAGCCGGCGGGGCGCTGGCCGTCTTCCGGTACCTGCCGGCGCTCGGTGATGCGCGCGCCCTCCGGGCCGACCTCGAGACCATGGCCGGTCGCGTCCAGGACGCGGGCCTCGGGATCGACCGGGCGACGATGGACGCGCTCGATGGCGACCTCGTATCCGCCACCGGGCGCCTGGACCACCTCCGCGACCTCCTGGCGAACGACCCGCTCGTCGCGCTCGCGCGGGCGCTGCCGCCCACGGCCGCGGATGTCCGCGGCGCGGACGACGCCGTGTCCGCGGCCGGGGACCTGATCTCCGCCGCGGGGGACGGGCTGGCGATCGGACGCCGCTTCGTGGAGATCCGCGCGTCCCAGACGACCGGCGCCCAGGCGGCCGGCGCGCAGAACGCCTCCGCGCTATCCCAGATCGTGGAACTCATGGCCACGTCCCGCGATCGAGCGATCGCCGCCGCGGCCGCCGTCGCACGCGCCAAGCAGACACTGGCCGGCATCCCGGACGGCCTGGCCGGCGAGGTGGAGAGTGTCCGCGACGCGATGACGGCGCGCATCGCGAAGTACGGCCCCCTCCTGGACGGCTACCTGTCGGCGAGTGCGCGTCTGCCGGCGATCCTGGGCTGGGACGCACCGCGGCGTTACCTGGTCCTCACCCAGAACCCGGCCGAGGTGCGCCCGACCGGCGGATTCATCGGCAGCTTCGGCATCATTGCCTTCGACAAGGGGCGGATCACGGAGCGGAAGTTCCAGGACGTCTTCCTCCTGGACCTGCCCTGGGACTACCCGTTCATCAAGGGCCCCCAGGAGCTCCACGACTACCTCTTGGCCAACAAGCAGCCCTGGCAGCTGGCCGACGCGAACTGGTCGCCCGATTTCCCCACCAGCGCCCAGGACGCGATCCGGCTCTACGCGAACGAGTCGGGCGACACGAACATCGACGGCGTCCTGGCGATCACGACCTACACCATCGACGAGCTCCTGAAGGTGACCGGCCCGGTCACGGTCCCGCAGTTCGACCTGACGATCGCCTCGGGCCAGACGACGCTCAAGCTGCTCCAGGCGGTCTGGGCCGCGGCGGCGGGCGGGTCGACGGACCGCAAGGCGGTCCTGGGGCCGTTCGCGGACCGGCTTCTCGCCTCGCTCCTCGGGCTGCCGCCCGCGAAGTGGGGCCAGCTCCTGGGCGATGCCGAGACGTTCCGGCAGGGCCGGCTCCTCCTGGCATGGTTCCGCGACTCGGCCGACCAGGCCCTCGTGGCGGGGAGCGGTTTCGACGGCGCCGTCCGTGCGGACCCGGGCGACTACGTCTACCCGGTGGACTCCAACGTGGCGCCCACCTCCAAGCTCAACGCGGTGACCACCCGCTCGCTTGACCTGAAGGTCCAGATCGACGCGGTGGGCAATGCTCGGAACACCTTTGCGGTGACCTGGCAGAACGGGATCGAGACAGCCGTCGGGGCGCCATATAAGGCGCTGCCCGTCATCGGCAAGTCGCGCATCCTGGGGATGTACTTCCGGCTCCTGGTGCCGGAGCGAAGCCGTATCGAGGGGGTTTCCGGCGGGAGCTACGCGCCCCTCAGCGACCCCGCGGTCGTGGAGGCTGAGGCTGGCAGGACCGCCATCGGGACCTACCTGCGGGTGCCTCCGGGCAAGACCAGCCTCACGTACACGTGGACCAGCCCGTACGCCGCGGACGCGGACCAAGCCGGCGGGACCTACCGGCTCACCATCCAGAAGCAGCCGGGCCTGCTCCCCGGGCCGCTGTCCCTCACGATCCGGGCGCCCGCAGGGTTCCACATCATGGACGCCAGCCCGGCGCTCACCGTCCGGGGCGACACCGCGACCCTGGTGGCCACCACGTTCGACCGGGACATCGTCGTCGAGGTCCGCTACACGCCAACCAGCATCCCCGCGCCGTGACGCGTGCGGCACAAACGCAGGTCAGTGCACGATATGGGGACGGCCT
>DATCGK010000617.1:0-6306 GCA_036508975.1 Candidatus Limnocylindrales bacterium | reverse complement strand
TAGTTTGCGTCGTCCCACTGCGCGCGAAAGCAGGCGACGGCCTGGGCGGTCGTGAGCGAGCCGAGCTGTGGGGCGCGCTCGAGGACGACCGGGGACAGGCCGTAGCGCCCGAGGAAGAAGGCGTCGGCGGCGCCGGCGATCCCACCCCCGACGATGACGAGGTCAGCCGTCGCTGGGAGCGGTCCCGCGCCGCCGGTGATGATCCGTCCCATGGGCTCCTCTTCTCGTTCGCGCTCGAAGGGCGTGACCTTCATGATCGCGCCCCGGGGTCGCGACACGGGCGTGGATTCGGCAACGTGGCACCGCCTGCGCGATCACCCGCCCCCGGCGGCGCGCCCGGTCGGTCGCGGCACTCCGGCGCCGGATGGGCGATGATCGTCGCTGAAATGACCCCGCTGGCCGTCCGTGTGGCGGCGCTCGCCACCATCGCCACCCTCGCCGGCGCCTGCGCAGCACCACCCCCGGCCGATCCGCCTTCGACACCCACGCTGACCTCCGTGCCGACGGGGACGCCCGGGCCGACTGGGGCCACCGAGCCGACGGGGACGCCCGGGCCGACTGGGGCCACCGGGCCGACGGGGATCTCACACGTCGTGGTCGTGTGGATGGAGAACACCGAGGCCCCGTCCATCACCGCGTCCTCGATGCCATACCTTTACGGCCTGTCCCAGACGTACGGCCGCGCGGACCAGTACTACGCGGTCGCCACCCCGTCGCAGCCGAACTACCTGGCCTTCTGGTCGGGATCCACGCAGGGCGTCACCGACGACGGGGTCCACGACCTCTCCGGGCCGAGCCTGTCCAGCCAGATGACCGGTGCCGGCCTGTCGTGGCGGATCCTTGCCCAGGACTACCCGACGGCGGCCGGCTGCCACACCGGCGAGACCTACGCTGGCGGGAGCGACGGCCCCGGCCAGGCGGGGGCCTACGCCCGCAAGCACGACCCGGCGATCAGCTTCACCTCGGTCTCGACGACCGCGGAGTGCGGCAACATCCAGCCACTGGCCAACTTCGATCCCGGGGTGAACCTCGCCTTCGTCGTCCCGAACCTGTGCAACGACATGCACGACTGCTCGGCGGCGACCGGGGACGCGTTCCTCAGCGCGTTTCTCCCACAGGTGCTCAACAGCCCCGATTGGGCGCACACGCTGCTCATCGTCTCGTTCGACGAGGGCACGTCCGACGCCAACGGAGGTGGCCAGGTGTTCACGATGGTCGCCCGGGCGGGCCTTTCGGGGTTCACGTCCTCGACCCGGCATGACCACTACGGGCTGCTACGGACGGTCGAGGACCTCTTCGGCCTCCCCTGCCTCGGGAAGGCCTGCAGCGCGCAGCCGCTGTCCGAGTTCCTGCCATGATCGATAGGCCGGGGCGTGGCCGGCCGGGGCGTGAAGCCGGCGAGGTGTGAAGACGGCCGCTCGTGAAGCCAGCCCATTGCCGCCACGCCAGTCGGGGGGCACAGTGGGTTGCGTGAGCGACCCGGATCTCGAGCCCATCACGCTGCCCGTCCTCGACGTGGCCCTGGCGCTCGCGGGCGCGCGTCTCCTCGGTCTCATCAGCGACACCCACGGCTTCCACGCGCGCGACGCGGTGGAGTACTTCGTCGAGGCAACCGGGGTCGATGCGCTCCTCGTCGCGGGCGACCTCGAGGATTACCGAGGCTACGGCCTTCCGACCGTGTTCATCCGGGGCAACAACGAGAGCCTGCCGGTCCTGGAGGAGCTACGCCTCGGGACCCGCCGGCCGCCGGGCCTGCGCTACCTCCCCGACGGGGAACGGCTCTCGATCGCGGGCCACGAGGTCGCCGCGGTCGGCGGCAAGTGGGGACCGGCCGGGAGCACCTCGGGGCGGCACATCGACCCGGCCCAGGTGGAGGCGCTCGTGGCCGGCCCACGCCCGGGCATCGTCGTGAGCCACGAGTCCCCGCTCGACGTCCCGGACCACGACGTCAACGATCCTCGGCTCGCCGACGCCTGCCGGGCAATCAAGCCCAGACTATGGGTGAGCGGCCACCGGCATCGCTACATCACCGGCGAGATCGACGGGACGGCCGTCGTGGGGCTCGGCAACCACCCGCACGGCTGGGCGACGATCAAGATCGAGCCCGGCCGGCTGGACGAGGTGCGGCGGTTCGTCCCGGCTGACGCGGGGTACGGGGACCGCCTCGAGGCGTGGCTGGCGGCCAAGGCCCGCGAGGCTGCCCTGCTCCAGGAGCTCCAGCGCCGCCCCGGCCGGCGCCGCCTCGTCTATGGGGTGACCGAGCCCGACAACGAGCACGCGCGGCGCTGGTTCGCCGGACTGAGCGGGTCGGGCGACGGCCGAGACTGAAACCCAGCCCCGGGCCGTCCCCGGGTGGGTTCGAGATGCGTTTCCGCTGGGGTCAGCCCGGCACGACGCCGTCGGGGATCAGCGGCAGCGAGCGGAGGCGGACGCCCGTCGCCGCGAAGATCGCGTTGGCGATCGCCGGAGCGATCGCGACGATCGGCGTCTCCCCCGCGCCCGACGACGGGATCTCCGGGTGGTCGATGAGGATGACCTCCACGGGCGGCACGTCGTCGATCCGCGGCACCCGGTAGTCGGTGAACGACGCGTTGCCGATGACGCCCGACTCGAACCGGATCGCCTCGAACAGCGCGGCGCCGAGCCCCATGACGACCGCGCCCTCCACCTGGTTGGCGAGCCCGTCGGGGTTGACGATCGCACCGCAGTCGAAGGCCGTCACCACCCGCTCGATGACGAGCCGGCCATCGGCGCCGACGCGGGCCTCCACCGCCGTCGCCACGCGGGCGCCCTTCTCGACCCCGCACGCGATGCCGAGGCCGCGGCCGGCGTCGCGCGGCTCGCCCCAGCCGATCCGGCCGGCGGCAGCCCGGACGACGTCCGCCAGCCGCTCGTCGGCCAGGTGCTCCAGCCGTAGGGCCAGCGGATCGACGCCCATCGCCGCCGCCAGCTCGTCCATGGCCGATTCGCGCGCGAAATGGTTCGCCGTCGCCGCCAGCGCGCGGTAGGAGCCCTGGCGCAGGGGGGAGTCGGCCGGCTGGTAGTCCAGGCGCTGAGTCGCCACGCGGTACGGCCCCGCAAGCCCGAACGTGCCCGAGTTCGTGTTGCGCATCTCCCAGGCCGTGATCTCCGTGCCGTCGGCCCCACCCCGGACATCGATCACGGCGGCCGGCCGCAGGTGGCCCTCCGTGAACTCCTCGGGACGCGTCCAGCGCACCTTCACGGGTCGCCTGACGGCACGCGCGAGGCGGGCCGCCTCGATAGCCAGGCCACCCGCGTGCTTGCCGCCGAACCCGCCGCCCGTGTCGGGCACGATGACCCGCACGCGATCTTCGGCCAGGCCGAGCGCCTCGGCGAGCTCGGCCCGGACGCCGAACGGCACCTGGGTGCCGGTCCAGACGGTCAGCCGGCCGTCGCCGCCCCAGGACGCCAGGGCGAGCCGCGTCTCGAGCGGGACGTGGGCGATGTAGGCCGTCGTGTATGTCGCGGCGAGGTAGGTGGGAGCGACCTCCAGTGCGGCGTCGACGTCGCCGACCTCCCGGTGGAACGGCCCACCCCAGCCTTCCTCCGCCTCGATCGGGTGCTCGCGGAGCCAGGCTTCGAGCCCATCGCCGGACGGGAGCGCCGGACGGTCCCACTCGGCCGTGACCAGGCCGAGCGCCCGCCCGGCGAGGAACGGGTTGGGCGCGACGACGCCGACGAGCCCGTCCTCGTGGACGACGGTCACCCCGGGCACCGCGGCCGCGGCCGACGTGTCGGCCGAGCGTAGCGTCGCACCCGGCACCGGTGGCCGGAGCACGCGGCCGTGGAGCATGCCCGGGATGGCCAGGTCCGACGGGTAGCGGCGCGAGCCGGTCACGATCGCCGGCCCGGTCACCCGCCGGGCAGGCCGGCCAGCGAGCGGCTCGGCCTCGCCGCCGAGCGCGTCGTCGCCGGTGGCGTCGATCCGCTCCACCCGGCGCAGGCCACGCACGAGGTCACCGTAGGACACGAGGCGGTCAAGCGATGCGTCGTGGACCGCGCCGTCCGACGCCACGAGCGAGGCGGGCTCGACGCCCAACCGTCCGGCCGCGAGCCGCACCAGCGAGGTTCGCGCTCCCGCGGAGACCCGCCGCAGGAGCGGGCCGGCATCGGGCATCGACCGGCTGCCGAACGTGCCCTCGTCGTACGGGCAGAGGTCCGTGTCGCCCATGACCAGCCGGACCGCGACCAGCGGCACCCGCAGCTCGTCGGCGATGAGCACCGACAGGGCGGTCCGGTTGTCCTGTCCCACGTCCACCTTGCCCGTGAACGCCGTCACGTCCCCGTCCTCACCGACGTGCAGCCAGGCCCCGGCGCTCGTCGTCCACCCTTCGGCGGAGGGCTCGGGCTCGTGGACGGCGACCAGTCCCGCCGGCAGCACGTCGAACCAGTCGCGCTCCGCGGCCGGGGTGAGGTCCCACGGCCGCCGGGGCGCCCAGCGGTCACTCGCGCGCTCGTCGATGGTCCAGACGGCCGGCGCTGCTGGCGCGCCGGTCTCCGGAGCACCGCCCCCGGCAATGGGGCGAGCCAGCTCGGCGGCCCGGTGCACCGCGCGCAGGATCCGGGGGTAGGTGCAGCAGCGACAGGCGTTGGGATGCAGCGCCGCCCGCACCTGGGCGTCGTCGGGGTCGGGCTCGTGCTCGAGCAGCGCGACCGTGCTCATCAGCATCCCCGCCGTGCAGTACCCGCATTGGAACGCCCCGACCTCGAGGAACGCCCGCTGGACCGGGTGCAGCGTCCCGTCGGTGGCGAGTCCCTCGACCGTCCGGACCGGCCGGCCGGCCACCTCGGACAGGTGGACCTGGCAGGCCTGGACCGGATCGCCATCGAGCAGCACCGTGCAGGCGCCGCAGGCCCCCTCGCCGCAGCCCGGTTTCGCGCCCGTGAGGCCGAGCTCGTCGCGGAGGAAGAACAGCAGCGAGCGGTCGGGTCCGGGCGCCACCGGGCGCTGGGCGCCGTTGACGAGGAGCGTGGCAGGGGCGGCGGGAGTGGTGGGGGCGGCGGGTTCGGTCATGGTGAGACCTCGGCGGGCGTACCGGACGCGGCACGAGCATAGCCCCGGAGGCGGCGAGGCCGATGGAGACGGCGCGGGCGCTCGTCGCGCGGGGGTATCGTGGCGACGACGACGATGAACACGCGCGAACGCATCCTGGCCGCCTGGAGTGGCGAGACACCCGATCACGTTCCCCTCACCACCTGGTGCTTCGGCTTCTCGCCGTCGCCGGACCTGCGCTGGACGCGGGATGGCGTGGAGCGCACCTTCTGGTACACCGGCCGCCTGGAGCACCTGCACACGCTGCCCCAGCCATGGACCGTCGAGGACGACTTCGACCGCGCGCGGGCCTGGCGCTCCCTGGGCATCGACGATGTGCTGGACGTGTCCGTGCCCTGGAGCGTGGACCCGGCCGTTGCCTTCACGGATCGCGAGGAGCCGGCCGGTACGCTGGACAACCGCCACCCGGTCATGGTGCGCGACTACCAGACCCCGGCTGGCCCCCTGCGCCACGCCGTGAAGAGGACCGGCGAGGACGTCGGGCGCGGCTGGGTCGTCCAGCCGGACCACGTGCCCCTGTTCGAGGACTACAACATCCCGCGAGCCGTGGAGCATGCCGTGCGAACCCCGGAGAACGTGGACAGGGTGAGGTACCTGTACCGCCCGCCGGACGCGGCCGGGCGCGCCTGGTTCGCCGAGCGCATGGCCCGGGTCAGGGCCTTTGCCGACGGCGAGGGGTTCCCGGTGCAGGCCTGGGCCGGCTTCGGCATGGACGCGGTCGTGTGGCTGATGGGCGCGGAAGAAGCCGTCCTGATGGCCATGGACGAGCCCCGGGCCTTCGGCCGGCTCATGGACGTCGTGACCGAGACCGACCTGGCGCGCGTGGAGCTGGCGGCCTCCACCCCGGGCGTGGACATGGTCTGCGAGCGGGGCTGGTATTCCAGCACGGACTTCTGGTCGCCGGCCCTGCTGGATCGGTTCCTGTTCCCGCACATCCGGGCACTGGCGGGCGTGGCCCACCGCCACGGCCGGAGGTTCGGCTATGTCATGACCACCGGCGTGGAGCGCCTTGGGCCGCGCCTCGCCGACGCCGGCGTGGACGTGCTGTACTTCGTGGATCCGATCCAGGATCGCCTCTCGCTGGAGACGGCGCGCGACCTGTTGGGCAACCGTTTGACGCTGGTGGGCGGCACGAACGCCCTCTCCCTCCAGGGCCGTGAGTCGGGCCGCCTCGAGCGAGAGGTCGCCGAGGCGATGCGGGTGCTGGGCCCCACCAACCGGTTCATCCTGCA
>DATCGK010000616.1:0-6413 GCA_036508975.1 Candidatus Limnocylindrales bacterium | reverse complement strand
GGACGAGCGCTGTCCCCGCGTTCCGCGCGACCTCCCGCAGCCAACGGATGTCGGCGATGCGCTGCTCCCGGGACATCCCCCAGCGATCGGCGCGCCACATCTCGTCCCAGGTGTCCATCACGACGACATCTGCCCGTTCGCAGTCGCTGTCCCAGAAGCCGTCGCCAATGTTGGGTACGGGCAGCCACGATGCGATGCGGGGTGTGCTCGGCGTGGTCCCGCCGTCGCGCAACGACTCCTTCTGAACCAACTCGGCGAGTTGTCGGCTCGGCACGTGCCCATTGGCGAGGATGACCGCCCCGCTCCGTGCGGCGGCGGCTGCGAGACGCGCGACGAAGGTCGTCACGCCGACGCCGGCCGGGCCCATCACCGTCCACACCGACCCGGGCGCAATCCCACCGGCGAACTCGTCGATCCAGTCGACTCCGGTGTGGAACGTCGTGGGGGCGGGCGAGGCGAGGAGCTCCTCGACGCTGTACCCGAGGCCGCCGGCGATCATCGGCCCGTCGAAGTGCAGATCCGTCACAGCTAAGACGGTCCCAGCCCCCACCGACAGTTCACCCGCTGCCGACAGCCAGATGTCGGGCTTGCCTGTCACCCTGGTTCGATGACCAAAGCCGTACGACTCCCGCAGGTTCCCTGGGTGCTCAAGTCGGGCTATGAGCCGGTTGCTCAGCAGCTGCTCCGCATCTACTCCGGCACCGACGGCCGAGACGCGCCGTACACGGGCGCGTCTTTCCAGGTCCTCGCAGGCCGCGGCGACTCGGATGAATGCCGCGACGCCATCACGGCAGGGGACATTGTCGCGGTTTCCACCCTCTCTGTGGACGTGCCGGCGCACGCGTCCATCTCGCTGCTCGGGTCCGACGCCGGGTGCGTCACCTCACTGCTGCGCGACATCCCGGTTGGCTTGGACTTGGTCGACGCAGAGGAGACGGACATCGCACCAACCTCCGCCGCCGGGAGGCTGTGGACGTTCCTGCGCGAGGACGTGCGGATCGGTCGGACCACGACCAGCAAGTTAATGGCCCGCAAGCGACCACAACTGATCCCGATCTACGACTCCGTGGTGGCGCTGGAGCTGGGCCTCAAGGGAAGCAAGGGCCACTGGGCCTGGATGCGAGAGGTTCTCCTCGCAGACGGCGGGGCGCTTAACCGGCGTGCCGTCGGCCTGCAAGACACGCCCGGCGCCGGGCCCCTCGTCTCACCCTTGCGGGTATTCGATGTCGTCGTCTGGATGCACGGCCAGGACCACGCTCGGAGCCTGGAGATCGCCAGCGACAAGGACCTTCCGCTGCCCCCCAAAAGCTGATGCCCCGCCTCTACCCGCCCTCTCCGCGCTTCCCGCCCGATGACGGCGGCGCCGAGCACGCGGTCTGGCGCGCCCTGGCGGACCAGCTCCCCGACGACGTCGCCCTCTTCCACGGCCTGCGCATCCAGGAGGCCGCCCACGAGCACGAGATCGACCTGCTGGTCGCGTGGCCCGGCGTCGGGCTCGCCGCGATCGAGGTCAAGGGCGGCCACATCACCCACGACGCCGGCACCTGGCACCAGGGCAGCCCGCCGCACGAGCACCGCATCGACCCGTTCGGCCAGGTCCAAGCCGCCCGCCACGCCCTCACAAGATGGCTCGCCGCCCGCAACCATCCCGCGGCCCGCGCGCGCACGGCCCACCTCGCGGCGTTCCCGCACAGCCGCATCCCCGCCGACTGGGAGCTTCCCGACGCCCCGCGCGCGATGATCCTGGACCGCGCCGACCTCCCGCACGCGGCCGCCCTCGTCCGGCAGGCGATCGACGCACACGGCGCCGGCCACGCCGTCCCCACCGACACCGACGTCGACGACCTCGTCACCGCCCTCGCCGGCGCCTTCCCCGCCCAGGTCGACGTCCTCATCGCGGCCGCCGAGCACGAGGACCGGATCGACCAGCTGACCCGCGAGCAGGCCCACCTGCTGGACGCGCTGCGCAACCAGAACCGGATGCGCGTCATCGGCGGCGCGGGCAGCGGCAAGACGTGGCTAGCCCTGGAGCAGGCCCGACGCCGCGCCGCAGCCGGCGAGCGCGTCGCCCTGCTCTGCTACTCCCGCGGCCTGGGCCGCTACCTCGAGCGCATCACCGCGACCTGGCCGCTGCGCCAGCGACCCGCCTTCGTCGGTCTGTTCCACGAGCTCCCCGTTCTGTGGGGCGCCGCGCCCGGCGATGAGAACAACCTGGACGACTGGGAGCGCCGCCTGCCCACCGAGCTCGGCGAGCTCGCCGCCACCCGCCCGCCCGCCGAACTGTTCGACTCCGTCGTCGTCGACGAGGGCCAGGACTTCGGCGCCCTCTGGTGGCCGTCCCTGCTGCGCTGCCTGCGCGACCCCGTCAACGGTGGCCTGTTCGTCTTCATGGACGAGTCCCAGCACGTCTTCGCGCGCGACGGCGCCGCCCCCATCGACCTGCCCCCGGTCGAGCTCGACGAGAACCTCCGCTCCACCAAGCAGATCGCCCAGCTGTTCGGCGCGTTCGGCGACGCGCGCCTGAGCCCGCGCGGCCTGCCCGGGTCACCGGTCCGGGTCGTCAACGTCCCCTACGACGACGCGATCGCCGCGGCCGACGACGCCGTCGAAGCCCTGCTGGACGAGGGCTGGGAGCCCGGCCAGATCGCCCTGCTGGCCACCGGCCCGCGCCACCCCGAGCAGCGCAACGCCGTCGACCACGGCGGCTACGCGGCCTACTGGGACGACTTCTTCGCCGGCACGGACGTGTTCTACGGCCACGTGCTGGGCTTCAAGGGACTGGAGCGCACCGTCGTCGTGCTCGCCGTGAACGGCTTCCGCGAAGCCGAGCGCGCCCGCCGGATGCTCTACACCGGCCTGGCCCGCGCGCGGGTGCTGCTGGTGGTGGCTGGCCCGCGCGCGGAGATCGAACGACTCGGCGGGGAGGCCGTCCGCCGTCGCCTGCACGACGCGCAGGAGTGGTCGCCCGGGCGCTAGGCGGAGCGCAGCGGGCCGTCGTCGGACTCGCAGTGCTGAGCCTCGTGCTCCCGCCCCCACAAATCAATCCGACAGACGGGGCCAAACCGTCAGACGGGTGCCGAGCCTCGACACCGCCTCCTTGCCGGGCTCGGTGCTCGCGCCCAACTCGGCTGGGGACAAGCCCGCCGCCACTCACAAGACCGTCCGGCTACGATCACTAGGCTGAGCGCGCTCCGCCGTGCTCAGATCTGGATCCTTCCCGTCTCACCTGATCAACGTGGGAGCCCATCGTGCCCGACGACGAAGTCATGCCCGCCGACACCCTGGCTGAGGACGATGACGTCCGCTCGGCGCCGGTCGGTGAAGTGGTATGGGCCGATCTTCCCGCTGACGAGGAGACGCTGTTCGGCGCCGACGGGCATCCACGGCGTTGGGCGATCCTGTCTGTCCTCATGGTCAGCCTGGTCATCGTCGTGCTCGACAACACGGTGCTGAACATCGCCCTGCCGACCATCCAGCGTGACCTGGGTGCCTCGCAGAGCCAACTTCTCTGGTCGGTCGACTCCTACATCCTCGCTTTCGCGGCGCTGCTGTTCACCTGGGGGACGTTGGGAGACCGGTTCGGGCGCAGGCTCGTCCTCGTTCTCGGCCTGGCGGTGTTCGCGGTCGGTTCTGCGTTGAGCGCCCTGGCCACCAGCCCGGCGCAGCTCATCGCGTTCCGCACGATCATGGGGGTGGGTGGTGCCGCGGTCATGCCGGTGACGCTGGCGATCATCACGGTGGTGTTCCCGCGTCGCGAACGAGGCCGCGCGATCGGCGCATGGGCCGGGGCGGTGGGAGGGGCGATGGCGCTCGGCCCCGTGATCGGCGGGCTGCTGCTGGAGAACCCCCAGTGGTTCCGCTGGCTCATCGGCAACGACTGGGGATCGGTCTTCCTCATCAACGTCCCGGTCATCGTGCTCGGCATCATCGGAGTGCTCAGAGTCGTCCCCGAGACCCGCGACCCCCACCCGCGCGGGCTGGATGTCGTCGGTCCGCTCTTCTCGGTCTGTGGCCTCACAGCGCTGGTCTACGGGATCGTGCACGCCAGCGACACGAAGGGTTGGGGTGACGTGTCGGTGCTCACACCGATCGGTGCGGGGCTCGCCGTGCTCGCACTGTTCGTGCTCTACGAACGACGCAGCGTCCACCAGAGCTTCGACGTCACGTTGTTCGCCCACCGGGGCTTCTCAGTCAGCATCGCTTCGATCAGCCTGACGTTCTTTGCGTTGTCGGGTGTGATGTTCACGCTGCCGTTCTACCTCCAGGTGCTGCGTGGCATGTCGACGCTGTCCGCAGGACTGTGCTTCCTGCCGTTCGCCGTCGGTCAGCTCATCTCCGCGCCTCGCAGCGCGTCGATGGTGGAGCGCTTCGGAACTCGAAAGGTCATGGGAGTGGGCACGTTGGGGATGGTGGTCATCCTCGGCGCGTTCTCCTGCCTGACGCGCTCGGCGCCCCTGTGGGTGCTGCTCGTCGAGTTCTTCCTCTTCGGGCTGTTCATGGGCAACGTGATCGCCCCTGGGTCCACGGTGATCCAGAACAGTCTCCCGTTGGACCGGACCGGCGCAGGCTCCGCCGTGCAGAACACCGTCCGGCAGGTGTTCGGCGCCCTCGGCGTCGCGATCATCGGGACTGTACTCAGCAACCAGTACGCCGATCGGTTGGCGACCACCCTGACAGCACTTCCGGCGCAGTTCCCCCAGGCCGGGAAGGACGCGCTGTCATCCAGCGTCGCGGCCGTTCCTGCCGTCCTGACACAGGCATCGGCCGCAGGGACGCCCGCCGCGCTGGTCGACCGGATCCAGGACGGGGCCTTCACCGCCTACCTCGACGCCACGCACGTCACCACTGCGCTCTCCGGCTTGATCGTGCTGGGCGCCGCCGCGGTGGTCTTCGTGCTGCTGCCCCGCCACATCGGGCGGCGCACCCGCAACGCCTCGCACCCGACCTCCGCCCAGTATTGACCGACTGGGAAGCGTCGCCGCGTGGCCGCACACCGTGACTCGGCCCCACTGGACGCGCTCGCCGTCACCACCGCCCTGGCCGAATGTCCTAATTCTTGAGACACTCATCTCGCTCGTGACGTGACGTCACACGAATCGAGACACTAGGACACCCCGTGCTCTACCGCTTCCCCGACCTCGATCTCGAGGACTCCGTCGTCCTCGAACAGATCTCCGCCATGCGAGACGAGCTGGCGGAGCACCTCCGTGTGCCGCGCCGGTGGACGGGGCGACTCCGGCGCACCGCCATCGCGGCAGCGATCCGCGGCTCGAACAGCATCGAGGGCTACCACGTGGAGCTCGACGATGCCGATGCTGCCCTGGACGACGAGGAACCGCTCAGCGCCGACCAGCGCACGTACGCGGAGATCCGCGGCTACCGTCAGGCGCTCGGCTACGTCCTGGCGGTGGCGCGAGACGAGCACTTCAGCTTGGATGCGTCGGCGCTACGGAGCATGCACTTCATGATGCTCTCGCACGACCTGGGCAGGAGCCCGGGGCAGTATCGCCGGGGCGAGATCTTCGTTCACGACGACCGGACCGAGGAGATCGTCTACACCGGCCCGCCCGCCGACGACGTCCCGGCGCTGATGGAGGAGCTCGTCGGTGATCTGAGGGACCATCACCATGAGGACCCCGTGGTGCAGGGCGCGATGGCTCATCTCAACCTGGTGATGGTCCATCCGTTCCGTGACGGCAACGGCCGCATGGCACGGGCGCTCCAGACGCTCGTCCTGGCCCAGAAGGGGATCGGCGCGCCGGAGTTCGCGAGCATCGAAGAGTGGCTCGGCGCCAACACCGAGGACTACTACCGCGTGCTGGCCGCCACGGGGCGCGGAACCTGGATGCCCGAGGGTGACGCGCACCTCTGGGTGCAGTTCAACCTCCGGGCCCACCACCTCCAAGCGCAGACGGTCCGCCGGCGGTGGAACCAGGCGCTTCGCACCTACGGGCGGCTCGACGAGCTGGTCACCGAACATGGCCTGCCGGACCGGGTCATCGACCCGCTCTACACCGCGCTGCTCGGCTTCCGCCTCCGCCGCCCGACGTATGTCGACCAGGCCGGTATCGATGTCCGAACGGCCAGCCGGGACTTCAAGGCTCTGACCGTGCTCGGGTTGCTGCGCGCCGTCGGCGAGACGAAGGGTCGGTACTACGTGCGGGGCGAGGGGCTCGGGCGGATCGTCGCCGAGTTCGGTCACAGCGAGCCGCTGACGGAGCCCTACCCCTGGATGCCTGCCCGACTGGTGGAGCTCACGACGCCGTAGCGGGTCCGGTCACGGCCGGGTGCCGGTGGAGGCGTGCGGCGTCGGGAGGTTCGTCGCCCGCACCCCCGCCACCAAACCCCTCCCCACCCCACACAGCACCGCCATACCGCGTGGCGCCCCGCCCATCCACCGCCTGTCACACTTG
>DATCGK010000615.1:0-8424 GCA_036508975.1 Candidatus Limnocylindrales bacterium | reverse complement strand
CCATCGGCTGCCGAAGCGAGGCCGCCGTGGCGGCGCGCATCTGCTGGACGCCGTCGTGCTGCCGGAGCGGCGGATCCCGCGGCGCGTCGTCGCGCACCTCGGACCCGCCAACTCGGGCAAGACGTACGCGGGGCTCGAAGCGCTCATCGCCGCCGGCTCGGGCGCGTACGCGGCGCCCCTGCGGATGCTCGCGAACGAGGCCTACGTGCGCCTCGTCGAGCGTCTCGGGCCCGAGCAGGTGGGCCTCGTCACCGGCGAGGAGCGGATCAACGAGCGGGCGCCGGTCATCGCGTGCACCGTCGAGATGCTGTCGCCGGCGCGGCGCGGGGTGGTGGTGCTGGACGAGGTCCACTGGGCCGCGGACCCGGAGCGCGGGTCGGCGTGGACGCGCGTCCTGTGGCATTCAGGCGCGGACGAGCTGTACCTGGCGGGAGCACCGGACGCGGAGCCGCTGCTCTCGGCGGCCTACGGCGACGCGCTGGAGGTCGTGTGGACGGAGCGGCTCACGGGGCCGCTGAGGCTCGTGGGAGGTGTGGACATCGCTCGGCTGGAGCCGGCATCGGTGGTGGTCGCGTTCTCGCGCGCTGCGGTCATCGCGCTCGCCTCGCGCATCCACGCGGTGCGGGGCGGGAACGTCGGTGTCCTGTACGGGGCGATGCCGGTCGCGGCCCGGCGGCACCAGATCGAGCAGTTCGTCGCCGGCCGGACCGAGGTCCTCGTCTCCACCGACGTGCTGGGGCACGGCGTGAACCTCCCCTGCCGTGCGGTCCTCTTTGCCGAGACCACGAAGTTCGACGGGACCGAGCGGAGGGACCTGCTCCCGTGGGAGGTCGCCCAGATCGCCGGGCGCGCCGGGCGGTTCGGCCTGCACGAGGACGGGTCCGTCGGCTGGCTCACCGGGCTCGACTGGCTGAAGCCCGACGGGCGGGTCATCGCGCGCGGGCTGCAGCCGACGGCGGGCGTGGGACCCGGCGGCGCCATGCCCGCCTACCGCCGGCTGACGCGCGCGCAGCTGGGCCCGGCGCGCGGCGACCTCTCGTCGGTGCCGCCGCACCGGTGGCCGGACGCGCTGGAGGCATGGTCCCGTGCGGCGCACGCGGTCGTGAAGGACGCCGGGTGGTTGCGCACGGCCACGGTTGCGCCGATCCGAGACCGGCTCCTGGTGGTGGGGCCGCAACGGCTGAGGCGCCTGTCGTCGGACGACGCCTGGTCGCTGGCGCTCGCCCCGGTGGATCCCGGTGACCACGCGGAGGTGCTGGCGCGGCTCGCGGACGCCCTGCTCACGCGCCACTCGCTGGCGGACCTCGTGGACCGCGGCGGGCTGGCCATGGCCACGATCGACGAGGCGGAGGCCCTCTCCGCGCAGGCGGCGATCATGCGCTGGTTCACGCGGCGGCACCCGGGGGTAGGTGGCATCACGAGCGGCGAGGCGGACTCGCTCGAGGCCGCGGCGTCAGACCGGGTCATCGAGCTGGTCCCGCGCACGATCGAGGGGACGACCGCGGGCAGATGCATCGACTGCGGGCGCGACGCGGCCCCGTGGTTCAGCCGCTGCGACGCCTGCCAGGCGCGTGTGCAGGCCGGCGGCCCCATCGCGGCCAGCACGTACGGCGGACGGGCCATGGTCGCAGGCAGCTCCACCACGGCGCCAGGTCATCGCCGAAGCATGCCGCCGCCGCCCCCGTCGCGCGCGGTCCGGCGCCGTCGAGCCCGTTCACGCTGAGCTCCCCTCAGATCACCCGCGGAGACCTGGGCCGCGGCCCCAGCCCGACGGCCCGGTAGACTTCGTCGATCAGCTCCATGGTCACCACGGCGTCGTTGCTGTCGGTCGGCATCGGGATCCCGTCGCGGACGAACGCGGCGAACGCATCCAGCTGGTATGTGTACGAGGAGCGCGTCCCCATGTGCTCCACCCGCTCCCCGGCGGCCGTCCGGACGACGATCCGGTCGTCGAGGTGGGGCTGGATGAAGTTGGTGATCATGGCCTCGCCGCGGCTGCCGGCGATCCGGTAGGTCAGCTCCAGCTTCTCGCCTGCCATGTTGCAGCGCGCCAGACCGGTGGCTCCCGACGGAAAGACGAGATCGGCATCCACCCACTCGTCGACGCCGGGCAGGCCTGCCCGCTCGCCGGCGCGAGCCGCCACGAGGGACGGTGCGCCGCCCAGCCACGGTGCCAGCACGCGGTGGGCGTGGAGGCTATAGCAGCCCAGGTCCATCAGCGCGCCGCCTGCGAGCCGGTACGACCAGCGAAGGTTCTCGGGCTCTGGCGCCGGCGTGATCATGGTCACCTCGACCCGCTGGACCTCGCCCAGCTCCCCGGATGCGATCAGCTCGTGGAGGCGCTTCGTGACCGGGTGGTAGAGGTAGTGGAACCCGTCCACGACGACGACGCCGGCCCGGACGCCGGCATCACGGACCTCGACCGCCTCCTCGGCGTTGCTCGCAAACGGCTTCTCGGACAGGACGTGCTTGCCGGCCGCGATGGCCGCGAGGTTCCACGGGGCATGAAGCCCGTTCGGAAGCGGGTTGTAGATCGCCTCGACCTCCGGGTCGTTCACGATCTCCGCGTAGGAGTCGAGGACGCGCTCCACGCCATGGTCGGCGGCGAATGTCGCCGCGCGGGCCCGATCGCGGGCCGCAACGGCGACCAGGCGCGCGCCCGTCACGTGGGCGGGAGTGACGATCGCGTTCTCCGCGATGGTCGCGGCACCGAGGATCCCGATGCGCAGGGGCTCGCGGGCGCGAACCCCTGCGGCGGCGTCAGACGACCCAGCAGACATCGACTCTCCCAACTCACGCCTGGCGACGGCATCCTCCGTGCCGATCCCGGCAGGACCTCATGGACGACGAGTGTAGGGCTCGCGGCGTCGCCATGGTCCCGGACGCCCACCCCCGGCATCTCGCACGCAGGGTGGCATCCTCTTGCCGTGCGGCCGCCGGGGTTCAGCCGCCGAGCATCGGCCGGGGGTCGGGCCATTCGGCCAGCCCGATCGAGCGGGCCGCCTCGTCGATCAGCGCGCACAGCTCGCGCAGCACGTCGTCCGGGAGGCCCACGGGCTCGCGCGCCACGTAGGTGGCGGCGCGCTCGGCGGCGAGGTCCACGAGCCCCGTCCGGCCCGACGCCATCCACTCCCCGAGCCCTCCCCGGTAGCTCAGGAGGGGCCGGACGAAGTCGCTCCGCAGGTACCGCCGGGTGTGCGTCGTGGCCAGGAACCCGAACTCGGACAGCACGCCTTCGACGATCACGTCCACGTCCAGTGCGGCGGCATCCCACGGGCGCGGGGCGAGGGCGTAGAAGGCGTAGTTGAGGACCTCGTCGTCGATCACGAGCGCCTCGAGCGATCCGCCCACGCCGCCCTGGTTCTCGCCCGGGCCCGACAGGAACCGCGGCCTGGCCGCGAGACCGAGCATCGCGTTGGCCATGTGCTCGTACCCGAACTGGGCGTCCACCACGACCGAGTCGCTGGTGGGGCCGTAGCAGTCGCAGGCGAGCCCGTAGCGGCGGGCGAGGAGCGTGGCGGCGATCGAGGCGACGCCCGTCTCCGGCGGCCCCGACGTGACGGTCCCGGTCCGCGGGTTGATCGAGGACAGACGCGGGCCGTAGTAGACGGGCGTCCCCGCGGCAACGGCCTGGACGAGTACGACCCCGGCCAGCACCTCCGCGTTCTGCATCGCGATCGCGGCGGACACCGATCCTGGGGCCGTCGTGCCGGCCGCCGGACAGGGCAGGATCTCGACGACGACCTGGCCGGCCCGGACGGTGGCGATCAGCGCATCGGTGACCTCGGCGCCCAGCTGGAGCGGGCTCACCGGCGAGAACGCGAGGTCCACCGGGTAGCGGGCCCCGGAGCCGTCCGAACCGGTGACCGCGGTCGCCATCCGCCGCAGGAAGTCCGCCTGGTACGCGTGCGAGATGCCGGGCCCGCCGACCGGCTTGTCGGTCTCGTGCGCGAGCACCAGGTACGAGTAGAGCGGCTCCAGCTGGTGGGGGACGTCGTCCGGCTGCACCAGCGAGGTGACGCTGTGCAGGTTGACCATGTGGTGCATCACGCGGGTCAGCCGGACCTTGTCGGCCATCGTCGCGCGCCGGCTTTCGCCCGTCCGCGGGTCGATCATGTCTCGGGCGCCGCCCATGTTGTGGACGTACGTCGGCCCGGGGTCCCCGTCGACCGGGATCGACCGCGCATCGTCGCGCGCGACGAGCGTGAACCGGGGCATGCAGGCCGCGATCGCGTCGGTGACGACGGCGCGCGGCATGAGCACTCGATCGCGCGGACCCGCGCCACATCCCGCGCCCAGGAGGATGTCGCGAGCGTCCGTCGACTCGACGCGGACCCCGACGCGCTCGAGAAGGGCGAGCGATGCCTCGTGCATCGCGTCGATGGCCTCCTCGGGCCACAGGTCTCGCACGGTCTCAATCATGGCGCGCCCCTTGTCCGCGGCCTCGCCTGTCGCATGCGGCCGGATGCGCCACCACGATATGCCGGACGGGTGAGTGCTGGGCGCCTCAGACCGACGCGCCGGCCGCGGGCAGCCGGTCCGTCCACCTGGCGAGCACGACGTAGCCCAGGGCGACCACCGCCAGGATCGCCGCCGCCACCAGCCACAGTGCCTGGCCATGGGACTGGTCCAGGACGTAACCGGCGATCGGCGGCCCGATCCCGGCGCCGATGCTGCCGGCCGCGAGGGCGATCCCCTGGTACGTGCCGCGCCGGTTCACGGGCGAGAGGTCTGACACGAAGGCGGCGATGGTCGGCCCGATGAGCATCTCGCCCACGGTGACGACCGCGATGGTGATCGCGAGGCCGACGACCGCCGTGGAGGGCGACAGGAGCGCAATCGGCGCCAGCCCGATGGCATAGAGGAAGACCCCGGTGCCCATGATCCGGGGTTTCGATCGCCGCTCGCACGCGGTGGCGATCCGGAGCTGGAACAGCACGATGAGGAGCCCGTTGAGCCCGAACAGGAGCCCCCAGATCGGGGTGGGGAGCCCGAGACTGCCGGCCGCGTAGATCGGCAGGGTGGTCACCCACAGGAACGTGAGGCCGTGGGTGACCGCGAGGAGCGGGAGCAGCGCCGCGAAGATCCAGAGTCGCATCCGGGCAGCCGGGTCCGGCCGGCCGTGCGCGCCCCGGAGGTCCGGGACCCGGGACACGCCCGGATCCCTGGGCACCGGTTTGGCGGCCCGCGGCCGGGTCTCCGGGAGCCAGCGGAACGCGATGACGGAGTAGCTCCCGATCAGCACGCCGCTGACGCCGAACAGCAGCGGGTAGCCCAGCGACGCCAGGCCCGCGCCGATGACCGGGCCGGCAATCCAGCCGACCGCGTTGGCGACGCTGAGCAGGCCGAAGGCCCGCGGTCGTCGCGGCTCCTCGACCGTGTCGGCGACCGCCGCGCGGGCGGCCGGGACGAAGGCGGGGTCGATGCAGCCGAGGAGGAGCATGAACAGCGCGACGTGCCACACTTCGGTTGCCATGGCCATCGAGAGCACGAGGACCGCGGTGCACGAGATCGACCCGATGAGGACCGGGCGGCGGCCGATCCGGTCCGCCAGCCAGCCTCCCGCGATCCCGGAACCGACGGAGAAGATCGAGTACGCCGCAACGACGAGGCCCGCCTGGGCGGCGGACGCCCCGAGCGTCTGGACGAGGTAGATCGTCAGGAACGGGAAGAACAGGCTGAAGCCGAAGCTCGCGACGAGATCGCCGCAGGCCAGCACCAGCACCACGCGCGGAAACTCGTCGCGCAGCGCGCGCAGTGACGAGAGCGGCGACGTCCAGTGATGCGCGGACGGGCGATCGGGGATCACGCCATATCGTCGCACCGCCGGGGGTTCTCTCGCCGGCCGACTGGCCACCAAGCGACTAGCGGTGTTCCCCGAAGTCGTCGAGGAGCATGTGCACCTCGCCGACGCGCTCGAAGCCAAGGCGCTCCAGGATCGGGCGCGACACGCCGCCGCCCTGGGTGATCAGCGCCGGCGTTCCCAGCGCCACGGCGTCGTCCCAGCGGGCGCGCACGAGCGCACGGTAGGCACCCCGGCCGCGGGCACGGGCGACGGTGGCGCCGCCATAGAGAAGGAGCCCGTGCCCGGTCGGGGCCGAGGTACCGGCGCACACGAGCTCGCCGTCGAGCCACACCGCGTGCATGAGGTTCACCGTCTCGCGGAAGCGCTCCGCCAAGAGCCCCCTGGCCTCGGCGATCTCGGCCTCCGACATGGCGAACGCCTCCCACTGGACGGCGTTCGCGGCCGCGTACTCCTGGAAGGTCTCCGCGCGGCGCCCGACGAGGCCTTCGCCCGCGGCCGGTGGCTCCCGCCTCAGCACGAGCGCGACGGCATACGGATCCGTGTCGCGCACCAGCCCGCGCGCCAAGAGCGCATCGACGAGGCCCGCCGGCGCCGAGCTGCCGACCTCCCACTGCGTCCGGGTGCGCCCGCGCTGCCGAAGCGCCGCCCGCACCTCGGCCAGCACCTCGTCGAGCTCATTGAGCGGGAACCGCTGTCGCTGGACCGTGGTCCAGGTCGTGCCCATGCCGAGACAGAGCGTGTAGCGGCCGGTGTCGATCCCCTCGTCGCGCGGCCCGAGCGGGCCGAAGGAGTTCGGGTACTCGGCGACCTCACGCAGCATGGTCCGTACTCTAGCGTTCACCGAGACTGCGCCCTGTGCGGCACGGCGGGTGGACGCGCGTCAACGCTCGCTGGGTGGCGACGGGAGGTGTGCCCGATCCTTCCCCGGGGCGGAGCGCGGGCGCGACGGTGATGATCCTCGGGTCAGGTGGCCGGAACGATCACGGTGAGGGCCGCGGGTCGAACGGAGACCCTGATGGGCGTCCTGCCCGCGACGCTGCCATCGGTCTCGACAAGCCGGCTTGTCGCGGTCGAGATCCGGACCTTCCGTGCCCGGGTCCGGAAGACATGCCCCTCGGGGCTCTCCCCGGGCTCATCCTGGCGGAGCGCCTCCCAGCCGGCAAGCAGGCCGCCGAGCGGACCCGATGCGCTGATCACCATCACGTCGAGGAGCCCGTCGTCGGGCTCGACCTCCAGGCGCGCCCTGACCCCGGCCCCCATCCCGCCGAAGTTCGCGATCAGGACCTGGGCCGCCTCCATCGCCTGGTGGACGCCGTCGAGGGTGACCTCGTACGTGACGTCGTGGACCTGGCCTTGCCGCCGGATCGCGCTCACGACGTAGGCAAGCTTCCCGAGATGCTCCTTCTCCTCCGGGTCCGTCGACTCCATGACCTCCGCGTCGAAGCCCACGCCGCATGCAACGGCGAACAGCGTCCGCTTGCCGCCGGCCGTGAGCCGCCCGAGATCGATCCGGCGGCGGCCGCCATTCACGAGCACCTTCACGGCGTCGTCCACCCCCTTCGGGATCTCGAGGTTGCCCGCCAGGAGGTTGCCCGTCCCCATCGGGATGATCCCGAGCGCGACCTGCGTGCCTGCGAGGGACTGCACGACCTGGAGCACCGTGCCGTCGCCCCCCACGGCCACGACCACGTCAACACCGCGCTTCACGGCACGAGCCGTACCGTGGCGGAGCTGACCCTTGGTGGTGACGAGGGCGCCATCGACCGCCCAGCCCGCTGCCTCCAGCTGCTTGCGCGTCTCGCGCACGGCCTTTCCAATCTGGCGACCCGGACGCCGACGTCCGATGACGAGCGCACGCCTCACTTGGAGGCGGTCCGTTCAGGCCCGGCCGCCACGCCGCGCCCCGGGGTCCGCGGTCCCCGCCACTGCCGCCAGGCGGGGCGAGCACGCAGCGCGGTCCCAACGACGAGCAGCCACGCGATGCCGGCCAGCAGCCCCCCGACGACGTCGGTCAGGTAGTGATAGCCGAGGTAGATGCGGCTGATGCCGACCCCGATGGCGATGGCCGCGGCGATCACCATCGCCAGCAGCCCCGCCCGGCGTCCCTGGATCGACCACACGATGAGGGCCAGCGCAACGTAGAAGACCACCGCGTTCATCGTGTGGCCGCTCGGGAAGCTGTAGTCGGGCAGCACGTTCGCCCACGGCAGCGCCGGCCTCGGTCGCTGGAAGAAGACTTTCATTGTCCCGTTGAGCACGAGCGCACCGACGCACACGACCGCCAGGAAGAGCGCGGCCCCGCGCCGGCGCCTCCAGAGGAGCACAGCGGCGACGACCGCGAAGGCCGGGACGATCACCGCGGAGGTGCCGAGCGTGGTCAGGGCGTTCATGAGGACGTCAAGCGCGGGCGAGGCGATCCCGTGCAGGAATGGGGTGGCCCAGGTGTCGAGCGCAAAGATCTCCTGGCTGCGGACGCCGGCGGCGACCGAGCCCAGGACGACGAGGCTGGCGATCAGGCCGAACAGACCGACGAGAACCGTCGCCGTCGCGGAGAAGAGCGGTGCGCGCACGACGGTCGTTGGCGCCGTGGGACGTACCGGATCGACCCGCCCGAGGGG
>DATCGK010000614.1:0-5401 GCA_036508975.1 Candidatus Limnocylindrales bacterium | reverse complement strand
GGATCGCCTGTGGTCAGCGCGTCTGCTGATCGAGGAGCCGGAGGCGATCACCGCCGCCCACCTCGCGTTCTACCGGGCGGGCGCCCGGGTCGCCACGACCGCCAGCTACCAGGCCACGTTCGAAGGATTCGCCGCCCGGGGGATCGACCTGGCGTCAGCCGTGATGCTGCTCCGCCGGAGCGTCGATCTCGCGGTCGCAGCGCGCGGACAGTACGTCGAGGAGCGCCTCACGGCCGGATCTCCGCCCTCGGGCCCGCTGTTCGTGGCGGCCTCCGTGGGACCGTACGGGGCGATGCTGGCCGACGGCTCCGAGTATCGCGGCCGGTACGGGCGTTCGGTGGGGGATCTGCGGGACTTCCATCGCGCCCGGATGGACGTCCTGGCCGATACGCCGGCCGACGTGCTCGCCGTGGAGACCATCCCGGAGCTGGAGGAGGTCGAGGCGGTCGCGGGGCTGCTGGCCGAGCGCCCGAACGCCGCGGCCTGGATCAGCGTGACCTGCCAGGACGGCCGGCGGCTCCGGAGCGGGGTTCCGGTGGAGGAGGCCGTGATGGCCGCGGCCGCGTCGCCCGGGGTGGTGGCCGTCGGGGTCAACTGCACGCCGCCGGCCTTCGTCGAGGAGATCGTCGCGCGGATGCGGGTCGTGACGACGCTCCCGATCGCGGTCTACCCGAACAGCGGCGAGGGTTGGGATGCCGAGGCGCGGCGCTGGACGGGTTCGCCGTCGGAGCGCGTGGACGCGGCCGCCGCGGCCCGCTGGTGCGCCGCCGGCGCGACCCTGGTCGGCGGCTGCTGCCGGGTCACCCCGGACCAGATCGCCGGGCTGTCGATGGTGGCGGCCTCATCGTCCGCGCCCGGGTCACAATAGGGCCCTCGTCAGACCACCTCGCGCGCCGGCGCGCCTTCATCCGTTCCTGCAGGAGGTCACCCAGCGTGATCCGCGGTCTCGCGCCCCTCGCCCTGCTGTTGGTCGTCACGGCCTGCGGTGGGTCCTCGGCCTCGCCGGCCGCCAGTGGTCCCGTGGTGTCCCCCATGCCCGCGGGCACGTACACGTCGTCGGCGTTCCAGCCCGCGGTCACCTTCACCGTCCCCGACGGCTGGGCGAAGCCGGCGGATACCGCCCCGTACCTGCAGCTCATTCCGGCAGGCTCGGACGTCCTCGGGATCCACCTCTTCCGGGCCGTGGTCGCCGCATCGCAGGATCCTGCCTGTCCCGCGACGCCGGAGCCGGGTGTCGGCACGACCTCGACGGACCTCGTCGCCTGGCTCCGCGCTCGCCCCGGCCTCGTCGTGGGGACGCCCGTGATGGCGACGGTCGGCGGATTGCGTGGCGTCTCGATCGATGTCGCGATCAAGAATGGCTGGACCACCTCGTGCCCCTTCGCGGGCGGCAGCCCGACCGTGCCGCTGATCACGAGCAAGGCTGCGGACTACCACTGGGTCATCGTGGGCAACGAGCGGCTGCGCTTCTACGTGCTGGACCTGCCGGGCGGCGGGACGGTGATCGTGGACGTTGACGCATACGACGGGACGCAGTTCGACGCCCTGGTCAGGAGTGCCGCTCCGATCGTGCGGTCCATGCAGTTCGCCACGAGCTGAGTCGCTCCATGACGAACCCCGACGTCCGCGTGCTTGCCCTCGTGCCCGGGTACGAGGAGGGCCCGCGCATCGGGGCCGTGGTCGAGGCCGCCCTCCGCCACCTGCCGGTGCTGGTCGTGGATGATGGCTCGACCGACGACACGGCGGCCAGCGCCGAAGCGGCCGGCGCAGAGGTCATCCGCCAGCGTCCGAACCAGGGCAAGGGCGCGGCGCTGCGGGCCGGGTTCCGGCAAGCGCTGGACGCCGGGTACGACGCGGTCGTCACGCTGGATGCGGATGGCCAGCACGACCCGGACGAGATCCCGCGGTTCCTCGCGGCCTTGGCGGCGCCCGGGGCCTCCGGACCGCGGCCGGAGCTGATCGTCGGCCGCCGGGATTTCTCGCGGATGCCCCCGGTTCGCCGCCTGTCGAACAACGCCGGAACGGCGGCCTTCTCGTGGGCGGTCGGCCGGCACGTGCCCGACAACCAGTCCGGGTACCGGCTTCTCGGCCGCCGGCTGATGACCGCGATGCTCGACAGCCGCGAGACGGGCTTCGAGTTCGAGGTCGAGATGATCGCCGTCTGCATCCGTCGCGGCTGGACGCTGGGCTGGGTGCCGATCTCCACGATCTACGCGGGCGCCCCGAGCCACGTGAGGCCGGTCGCGCATCTGCGGCACTTCGTCCGCGCCACCCGGGCGGCCCGACGGCTGGTGCGCGAGGGCTGACGCCCTGGGGCAGGGCGCCGGCGGGGGCAGGGCGCCGGTGTGGTGGATCGAGCAGCCCGCGACGCCTGGGGCAAGCCGTCGGCATCCGCAGGCGTCCCACGCCCGAACCGGCGGCGTAAGGCAACTTCACCCGCCCTCTACCCGTACTGAAGCCAGAGGCGTCATGCTTGCCGCAGCCGACCATGCGTCGGCGTGTGCCGTGAGCCCGAAAGACAAATGACTGACCCCACCGCCCAGCCCATCCAACTGACCGACCCGGCGAACCCGCCGCTCCCCGCGAACGCGACCACCGACCCCGCGAACCCGCCGTTCCCCGCGCCACCGAACCCCCCCATCGCATCTCCTGAGCCGCCCGCGCCGCCCGCCGCCACAGGAACGCTGGGTGCCATGCCGCCGGCCGCCTCCCGGCGGGGCGTCTCGCGCGGCGTCGTCGCGGTCCTGGCCCCCGTCCTCGCGGTCGTCATGTTCTCGGCCGGCGTGTTCTTCGGGAACGCCGGCCTCGTCTCGGGCCAGGCTGCCCCATCGGCGAGCGCGGCCCTCTCGGGGCCGGACGCGAACCTCGCGCTGATCGAGCAGGCGTGGAACGACATCCAGAACAACTACGTCGACGCCAAGAACCTCGACAACCAAGCGCTCGCCTACGGCGCGATCCAGGGCATGGCCGCCGCGGTGGGCGACTCGGGACACACCTCGTTCATGACCGCCGACCAGGTGAAGGCCTCCGAGCAGTCGCTCTCCGGCACGTTCACCGGGATCGGGGTCCAGCTGTCCAGCGACAACAACCGGCCGGTGGTCGGCACGGTGATCCCCGGCACGCCGGCCCAGGAAGCGGGACTCCAGCGCGGGGACGTGATCCTCGACGTGAACGGCACCACGACGGCCGGCGAGACCGTGGACCAGACCGTGGCCCGCGTGCGCGGGCCGGAGGGCGCGCCGGTGACGCTCACGATCGGGCGCAGCGGCGTCGCCAACTTCGACGTCACGATCGTCCGCCGCAAGTTCGACCTGCCGCTGGTCAGCTGGGCCATGGTCCCGGGGCGCAACATCGCCATGATCCGGCTCGAGCAGTTCGCGACCGGGTCCACGAAGGGCATCGAGGACGCGATCACCAAGGCGAAGGCGGCCGGCGCGACCGCCATCATCCTCGACCTGCGGTTCAACCCCGGCGGCTACGTGAACGAGGCCGTTGGCGTTGCCAGCCAGTTCCTGTCCGACGGCATCGTCTACCAGACCGTGGACAAGTCGGGGAAACAGACCGACGTACCCGTCGAACCAGGTGGTCTCGCCACCGACATCCCGATGGTCGTCCTCGCCGACGGCGAGACGGCGAGTGCCGCGGAGATCGTCACCGGTGCCCTCCAGGATGCGAAGCGGGCCACCGTGGTGGGGGTCAAGACGTTCGGGACCGGCACGGTCCTCGGGCGCTACGACCTGGCGGACGGTTCCGCGCTCCGGATCGGCGTGGAGCGCTGGCTCACGCGCAACGGCCGGCCGATCTGGCACGAGGGCCTGCAGCCGGACGTGACCGTGGCGCTGCCCGCGGCTGCGACCTCCGACTCGCTGGTCCCGCTGGTCCCGTACCTGATGCGCGACATGACCGTGGCGCAGCTGGCCGCGTCCCAGGACAGCCAGGTGCTCAAGGCGCTGGACGTGCTCCAGGGCAAGGGCTGAGGCAGGGAAGCCGGGACGCTGGCCGGGGCCGGGACGCTGGCCGGGGCCGGCGAAGGCCGAGGAAACGTCGAAGGCCGCCGGCGGAGCCGGCGGCCTTCGTTTTCAAGGACAGGGTGCAGGGAGCGGGGTTACCCGGCCGCCGTGCGTGCAGCCGCCACGTGACGGCTCCAGTCCGAGGTTCGTCCGTCGGGCATCACGGAACTGCCGGTCCAACCGCAGATACAGGTCACTTCCTGGTCCCGGTGGCGGTATTCCGCGATGACATGACGGCGCGGGTCCGGCTCAGCAGCCGGGCGCCGCGGCGGCAGCCCGTTGCCGGGCCGCCGAGCCTCGGTCATCTATGTTCAGGCCCGGCGCTGCGCGAAGCATGCGCTGCAGTAGACGGGCTTGCCGGAGGTCGGCCGGAACGGGACCTCGGTCTGCTGGCCACAGGCCGAGCAGGTGGCCGAGAACATCTCGCGCGGGCCGCGCGAGCCGCCACCGCCGCTGCGGGAGCCGTAGCCGCCGCCGGAGCCGTAGCCGCCGCCGGAGCTGTAGCCGCCGCCGGAGCTGTAGCCACCGCCGCCGGCGCTGTCACCGCGCGACGCCTTGCGGCTTGCTCGGCAGGACGGGCAGCGGCGGGGCTCGGTGAAACCGCGCTCCGCGAAGAAATCCTGCTCGCTGGCAGTGAAGGTGAAGGACTGGCTGCAGTCAGCACAGGTGAGCGTCTTATCGACGTTCATGAACGATCCACTCCTCGTGGCGTGTGCGACGGTATCCGCGATCTGCCTCTGCGGAACCCGGGGAGGTGGTGGATCGAGTCTGCCGTGCTTAGGCTGGCGCCCAACGGTGGGGCGTCGCCGGAGCATACGCCATCGGCAGGATTACGCAAATGGGAGATTCGGGAGGCGACCCCGGCACCGGCCGCAAAGCCGGCAGATTGCGCCCGAAAACCCTTGCCCAGCGATCCGCTTCACCGCCCCACCGGGCAATCCCGGCGCCGCCTCCAGGGATAGGGCGGACCGGCCCGCGCGGGTTGGGTCGAACCTTTCGGCATTCTCAGGGCCCTGTGAGGTTCTGCCGCGATAGTGGGCTGCACGGGTCCTCGGCCCACGTCCACAGCCACGCCGACGCGATCCAGCACGGAGGTCCATGTGACCGAAACCAACGAAATCGAATTCCTCGAGCCCGTCAAGAGCCCGGGCGGCACGCCGCCGAAGAACGGCCGCCCGGGCAGCCAGTCCCTCGCGGTCCGGATCGGCATCGTGGCCGGCTCGGCGCTGCTCGTCGTCGTCGGTGTTGCCGCGGTGATGGGAGCCTCACCCGCGCCGACGACGCCGGCGGCCAATCCCGGCGGCCACGCCTTCGGGATGCGCGGCGGCGACTTCGGGGGCGTCGGGTTCAACGACATCAAGATCACCTCGATCAGCGGCTCCAACCTGTCG
>DATCGK010000613.1:0-4706 GCA_036508975.1 Candidatus Limnocylindrales bacterium | reverse complement strand
GTGGGCGGAGACCTCGGACGGGGCCGTCGTGTTCGTGCCGCTGGTAGGCGACGGAGGCTGGCCCGGGTGATGGGCGGGGGCTGGTCAGGCTCGCGACAGCATGGGTCGGGACTCTCGAATTGTCGCGATCATTCGGTCAGTTGATTGACGTTATGGGGTGTACTTCCCGTAAGAGGGGCTATCCGGTTGACTCCGGTCAGCGCAACCCGTAGTGTCGAGTCGTGGCCGCCCGACGTCCTGGATTCCCCAAGACCTTCATTGAGTTCCAGCGCCGGTTCTCGACCGATGAGGCGTGCGAGCAGTATCTCGCCGAGTGCCGCTGGCCCGACGGGTTCCGCTGTCCGCGCTGCGGCAACGAGAAGGCGTGGGCGCTGCCGGCCCGCAGGCTGCGCGAGTGCGCCGCGTGCCACTACCAGGCGTCGACGACCGCAGGCACCATCCTCCATCGGACGAGAACGCCCCTCCTCATCTGGTTCTGGGCGGCGTTCCTGATGATTACCGACAAGCGCGGGGTGTCTGCGCTCGGGATCCAGCGGCAACTGGGCATCGCCCGCTACGAGACGGCCTGGATGATCCTCCACAAGCTCCGCCGGGCCACCGTGAACCTCGAACGGACGCGGCTCACGGGCGAGGTGGAGGTCGACGAGACCTGGGTCGGCGGCTACCAGCCGGGCGGCAAGGGCCGGACCCGCATGGGCCGCCGCGCCGCGCTGGTCGTGATGGCGCTCGAAGTCGGCAACGGCTACCCCGAGCGCCTGCGGGCGCGGCTTGTCCCCGATGACACCTCCGCATCGCTCATCGGGTTCATCAGGGACGTGGTCGAGCCTGGCTCGGTCGTCATCACCGATGGATTCCAGTCCTACCGGGCGCTCCCTGCCGCCGGTTACACGCACCGCCGCATCGTGGAGGGGTCGGGCGACGCCTTCACCAACCCGGTCCCACACCTCCACCAGGCCATCGGGAATCTCAAGGCGTGGCTCAACGGGACCCATCGCGGCGTGACCAGGCGACACCTCGCGGCCTACCTCGACGAGTTCGTGTTCCGCCACAACCGGCGGCTGAATCTGGCCGCCGCCTTCCAGACGCTGCTCGGCCTCGGGACCGGGCGCGGCCCCACGACCTACGACACGATCACCGGCGCGAAGGACCTGCCGAAGGTGCCCTTCACGCCGTCGAGGAAGGTGGCGCGAGCGGCCTCACCGCCGGTTGGCGGACTGGGCGACACTCGGGTTGCTTCTCCGGCGTCTACCAAGCAACGAGCGTCCGGGGCCGCTGCCTCGGGGACAGGGGGGTGACGATGTCGACGCAACGAGTTCAATCGGACACGCGCCATGACCCGTATGGCTGGCGCGCCGCGATCGCCCGCGTTCTTGCCAACGCCGTGCTCGTGCTGGTGGCGTTCGAGGCCGTGTCCTATGCCGCTGCGGTGGCGGGAACGGTCGCCGGGACCAACGGCTCTATGTCGCCAGCCGAGTGGGTGCCCGTGCTGGCCGTCTTCCTCCTGATCCGCTGGGTGTTCGTGCTGCCCGGCCTGCTGCTGGTCCTCGCGGTCATCGAACTGCTGGCCCGGCGCGTTCCCTACGCGCGGGCGTTGGCCGGAGTCATCGCGTTCGCGCCGATGGTCGCGTGGGAGTTGACGAAGTCGCCGGGCGGGTTCCCTTCCGAGCAGGGCGCGATCCTCGGCGTGACCGCCGTCGTGTTCGTTCTCATCGCGCGCCTGCCTGCCCGCCGCAGGGATGGGACGCCGTCCTCCACCGGACCGGCGCTCGCCGCCAACTGACGGTCCCGGCGGCAAGTGGGCGACCACTACATCTTGTGGTCACCGGAGGCAACCGGATAGCCCCTCCATAGCTGAGTCGGGTACGACCCTTCATGGACCGGCCGACCCCAAGTGGCCCTGTCCGGGCAGAACTGGACGCCCCGCGCAATCCACGATGATGCGCGAGCGCCGGTCCTTCCAGGTTGACTAGCCCGTGGGGCTCCCGGCCGGAGTGACGGCCGTGCCGTCGAACGGGGCCATCCGGCCGACCGCCACCAGGAGCCCATGGATGAGCGCCTCCGGCCGCGGCGGGCAGCCGGGCACGAAGACGTCCACCGGCAGCACCTCGCGGATCCCGTCGTGACCCGCATAGGTCCCCGCGAAGACGCCACCGCTGATCGCGCAGGCCCCGACGGCGACGACCAGGCGGGGCTCGGGCATCGCCTGGTACGTGCGCAGGGCCGCGTCCTCCAGGTTCCGGGTCATGATCCCCGTGACCAGCAGCAGGTCCGCGTGGCGGGGCGAGGCAACGAAGTCGATCCCCAGGCGCTGCACATCGTGGTACGGGTTGAGCAGCGCCGCGATCTCCCAGTCGCAACCATTGCAGGAGCCGGCGTCCAGGTGGCGGACGTGGAGCGACCGGCCCAGCGTGCGCCGGATGGCACGGCGAAGCTCAAGCGCCTCGGCGGTCTGCTTCACCGGCATGGCAGCCAAGCTCGGTTCGGGGGCCGGCACCCGGTCGGAGGCCGGCGTCCCGGGCGACGTGCTCATCCGCGCTCCGATCGGGATCGGACGATCACCAGCCGGTCCCGCTCGTCCGTGGCCAGCTCGATCCGGCTGCCGAGCGTGATCGCCGCGGTGGGACAGGCCCGGGCGCAGACGGCGCAGAAGATGCAGGCCCCCGCGTCGAGGGACCATGTGCCGGGGGCGACCCGGATGGCACCGGTCGGGCAGGCCGCGGCACAGGCCGCGTTGCCGTCGCACCGGGTCGCGTCGAGCTCTGGCAGGCCCCGGGACGCGGGTGACAGCTCGGGCGGGGAGTCCGGGTAGCGGCTGGTGACCGGCCCGCGCCGGAGCGGGCGGAGGATCCGGTCGAGGACATCCATCGGCATCGTCAGCGGTCCGTGCAGGCGTAGCAGAGCTCGAAGCTCTTGTTGATCAGCGGGAAGTCGGGCACGAGGTTGCCGGGAGCTGCCCCGGCCACCACCGGCCAGTTCGCGAACGACGCGGACCGGAGCCGGAGGCGGTCGATCGTCCCTTCTGCGCCCGCACGCAGCCAGATCCAGGAGGCACCGCGGGGACCCTCGGCGGCTCCCAGCGCGGAGTCACCCACGGCCGGCGTCCTGGCGAGCGGGACCGCCACGGGGCCCGCCGGCAGTCGGCCCATGACCTCTCGCAGCAACCGGAGCGACTCCTGGGCTTCCTGCGCCCGGACGTGGAACCGCGCCGCCACGTCACCGGACGAGGCGGTCACCACGCTCACACCGAGCTCGTCGTACGCGGCGTAGGGCCGGTCGCGGCGCAGGTCGATGTCGAGCCCGCTCGCTCGGGCAGCCACCCCGAGAGCCCCCAGGGCGGCCGCCGTCTCTCGTGGGACGACGCCGGTTCCGTGCAGCCGGGACATCACCCCATCGGAGCGGACCAGCGCGCGAACGGCGGCCGCCAGCTCCGTCCCCACCTCGTCCAGCGTGGCCGCGAGCGCAGCCAGTCCCCGCGCGTCGAGGTCGAAGGCAAGCCCCCCGGGGGCCACGATCCCGGTCAGGTAGCGGTGCCCGGTCAGGGTGTCGTTCGTCCGGAGCAGCCGCTCCTTCAGCCATCCGAGCCGCGAGACCCCGGCCTGGAACCCGATCCCCGCGCAGATGTTGCCGAGGTCGCCGACGTGGTTGTACAGGCGCTCCAGCTCGGCCATCAGGACCCGCGCCCAGCGCGCCCTCGGCGGGACCTCGGTCCCCGTCAGCCGCTCGACGGCATCCGCGTACGCCAGCCCGTGGGTCACCGCGCAGACCCCGCAGGCACGCTCCACGATCGGGGCCGCCCCCGCGAACGAGCGCCCCTCCACCAGCTTCTCGAGGCCCCGGTGCGTGAAGAAGAGCCGCGCATCGAGATGGAGCACCCGCTCGCCGATCGCCGAGAACCGGAAGTGCCCGGGCTCGATGACCCCGGCGTGGATCGGGCCGACCGGGAGCTGGTAGACGCCCTCGCCGTGGACCTCGAACGGGACGAAGTGGCGGTCCCCGACCGGCGGCCGGGCACCGGCCAAGACGTCCTTGCGCAGCGGGTGGTAGCCGCGGGGCCATCGCTCGTGCAGGACCAGCCGGCGCGGGTCCGGGTGGCCCACGGGGACGATCCCGAACAGGTCGCGCGCCTCGCGCTCGTCCCAGTGCGCGGCGGGAACCAGCGGGGTGACCGAGGGGTACGCGGCGGCGCAGAGCGGCAGCTCCGCGCGAAGGCGGGCGAGCGTCCCGTCCGGGCGCATGGCGATCGCCTCGACGGCCAGCCCGTCCCCGCCGACGGAGCGCTCGTCGAGCCCCAGCAGCATCAGGTAGCGGCCGCCCGCGGCAACCTCCTCCGCCAGGCGCGCCCCGAGCGCGTCCGCCGGCACGCGGTCGGCGGGTGCAACCATCTCAGCCACCGCCGCCTCCGAGAACCCGGACGACCTGGTCGAATGCCGCGGCCAGGGGCGACGGGGTCCACAGCCCGGCGACCACGACCACGGTGAGCGGCACCGTCAGCAGGAATGCATGTGCGATGGACGGGCGCGGGGACGCGGGCCCGCTCTCCACGCGCCGCCCCGCCGGCCCGACCGCGATGCGCACGACGTGGAACAGGAGGCCGGCGACCGCGAGCGCGAGGATCAGGGCCGCGAGCCCCGCGGCCAGGCCCCATCCCGTCGCGACGCCGCCGAAGAGGATCGCCAGCTCGGCCACGAAGATCCCCGACGGCGGCA
>DATCGK010000612.1:0-5521 GCA_036508975.1 Candidatus Limnocylindrales bacterium | reverse complement strand
GACCCCCGGGTCTGCCGTGTCAGGACCTGGAATGGACCGTCAGGGCTTCTGCTGGAGCGTGCCCGTCGCCACCTCCGCGGGCCAGACCACGGTGGCCTGACCGCCCATGTACTGGAGGGCAGGGAAGATGTAATGGCCCTTGCCGACGACGGGGTCCGGGATCGTGTCGGGCGAGTAGTCGTAGTTCGACATGATGATCCCGTCGGTGTACGTAAGCTTGCCCGTCCACAGTTGGTCCTGGGCGGTCTTGTACAGCGTCTCGCTCGTGATCTCGCACTGGTCGGCGAGCGTCTGGTTCATGATCTTGATGAAGAAGTTGGAGAAGTCGAAGGACAGGCCGGCCGCGGACGGGCTCGGCTTGCTGCCGTACTTGGCCTCGTAGTCGGCCGCGAACTTCTTGGCCGCTGCGGATGCGAACTGCGGGATCTGGTCCACGACGTAGTCGGACGCGGAGCCGCTGAGCTTGTACCAGTCACCGATCCAGCCCAGGCCGTCGGCCACGACCAGCGACTTGATGCCGGTGTCATCGATGGCCTTGAGGAACGACGAGATCGAGGCGGGGATCGTCGTCGTGCCGGCGATCAGCGGAACGTTGTCGTTCTTGTAGCGCGAGACGATGGCCGAGAAGTCGGTCTGCGTGGTCGGGAAGTAGTCCTCGCTGACGACGGTCCAGCCGACGGCGCCGAGCTGGGCCTTGAGGCCGGCCCCGAACGAGCGACCCCAGTCGGTGTCCTCACCGTAGATGGCGACCTTCTTCGCGGCCGGCTTGAAGCTGCCGGCCGCGATCGCGTCCTCGATCGCCTGGACGTAGCCGATGGTGAGCTTGGCCGGGTCCGGCCAGCCCTTGGTGGCCCAGTAGCCGTACTTCGCCTGGTCACTCTTGAACTTCTCGTTGACGACGCCGGTGGCGCCCATCGCGAAGAAGTGCGGGATCTTGTACTTGGCGGTGACTTCCATCTGGGCAACGGCCACGGAACTGTGCCAGCCCAGGATGCCCGCGATGATCTTCTGGCCGACCGCGGCCTGCTCATAGGCGGCGGCACCCTTGGCGGGATCGGACTGGTCGTCGATGTAGACCGGGTTGATCTTGTACGGCCCGACCTGCCAGTTGATGGCGTCGAACGCCATGGACGAGGAGTTCTTCATCTCCTCGCCGGTCAGCGCATTGGGGCCGGTGAACGGGCCCGAGATGCCGATGTTGATCGTCGATGCGGCAGGCGTGGTGCAGGCCGCCGCGCCCGACGCAGCCGGCGCGCCCGAGGCAGCCGCGGGTGTCGCGGCCGCGGGGGTCGCGGCGGCAGGTGTGGCGGGGGCGGGTGTCGCGGCGGTGCCGCTGCACGCGGCAACCATGACGGCGGCAGCGGCGACGAAGCCGACCCGTCGCCGGATATCCCTGATCATGAGCGTCCTCCTCCTCCTGGCGCCAGGCTACAACGCCTGGCATTCGTGGTTCCCTGTCTCCGCGGCTGCGGCTGCTTCAGCAGCTGCAGCCAAGTCCCGGATTCACCCCGTCGCCCGCCCGCTCCCTCGGGGGTCGATCGCCATAAGGATGTGTTACCGATGGCTCAGCGTGCCGGTACAGGATCGTGGGCCCGTCAAGCCCCCGCGGGCCTGTCTGTCCCCGCGAGCCTGTCATGCCCCGCGCCGCCGGCGGATCTCCGCGCTGATCGCAGGGAGCACCTCATGGAGATCCCCGATCACCGCGTAGTCGGCGGCCGACATGATCGGCGCCTCGGCGTCCTTGTTGATCGCCAGGACCCGCTTGGCGCCCGAGCAGCCGGCCATGTGCTGGGTCGCGCCGCTGACGCCCGCGGCGACGTACAGGTCGGGGGCGATCTTCGTCCCCGTCTGGCCCACCTGCTCGGTGTGGGGACGCCAGCCCGAGATCGTGACCGCGCGCGAGCAGCCGACGGCCGCACCGAGCAGGCCGGCAAGGTCCACGACAGGCGCGAAACCCGCCGCCGATCCGACCCCGCGACCGCCGGTCACGACGACCCTGGCCTCGGCCAGCGAGACGCCGCCGGTGGCGGCTGGGACGCGGCCCACCACCCGCACCGCGAGATCGGCGTCGTCAAGCTGCGGGGTGAACACCTCCACGACCGCGGTCCCGCCGGTGGGCGTGGCCGTCACGGCGTGCGGCGCCACGGTCAGCATCGCCCGGCCGGCATGGATGACAGCCTCCTCGAGGAGGCTGCCGCCCCACCGGAGCCGGGTGACCGTCACCGGGCTGCCGGGGTTGACGGCGGTGCAGTTGGCGGCGAACGGGAGCCCCGCCCGAGCCGCGGCGCGGGCCATCACGGTGTTGCCGGCCTCCGTCCCGGCGCCGACGACCACGTCGGCGTCGAGGCTCACGGCCAGGTCATCGACGATCCTGGCCATCGCGTCGGGCGCGAACGCCGCGAGCGCCGGGTGGCTGGCGACGTGGACCTGCGCCGCGCCCCACTCGCCCAGCTCCGCGGCCAGGGACTGGTCGTCCGACCCGTCGCCGATCAGCAGCGCGTGGACCGGGCCTCCAGCGGCAACCGTGGAGCCGAGGGTCATCGCCTGCAGCGATACCTTGTCGATGCCGCCGTCGGCGGTCGTCACCAGGACGAGCACGCGTGCCACCTAGAGCACCCCGATGCTGTCGAACATGTCGACCACGGCGGCGGCGGCCGAGGCGCCGGTGCCGAGGATCGCCGCCTGCTTCACGGCGCCCTCCGGGACGACCAGGCGGACCATCTCGAGGCGCTGGTCCGGCCGGGCGGGGCTCGACGCGGCCACCGGTTTGCTCCTGGCCCGGATGCGGCCCGGGACCGAGGGATACCGGGGCAGGTTGATCCCCTCCAGCACGCCGACGACCGCCGGCAGCGGGATCTCGTAGACGTCGCGGCCGCCCTCGGCCTCCTGCTCGCTGCGGACCACGCCATCCGCGACCGCCATGCCCTTGACGCCGGTCACGACCGGCCGGCCGAGCGCACGTCCCACGCGGACCGCGACCTGGTAGCCGCCGGTGTCGCCGGCCTCGTTGCCCAGGAGGAGCACGTCGAACGGGCCGCTGCCCGCCTCGTCCTCGCGGATGGCGTCCACGATCGCGGAGGCCGTGGACTCCGGGTCCCACTCCTCCCCGCCGGTGACAAGGTGGATCGCCCTCGAGACGCCGATGGCCATCGCGTCGCGAAGCTGCTCGACGGCCTCCGCGGGGCCGAGGGTGAGGACCACGGACTCGCCGCCGTGCTCCTCGACGAGGCGGACGGCCTGCTCCACCGCGCACTCCTCGTGCGGGCCGATGGCGAACCCGAGGTACCTGATGTCGATCGCGCGGCCGTCTTCCGTGAGGGTGATCCGGCCGGCGACCGCCGGGACGCGCTTGACGCAGACCAGGACCCTCATCTCAGGCCCGGATGCGGAGGTTGTCGGGATCGAACAGCGGCCGCGCCCCGACGACCACGACGGTCACCGGGTACAGCTCGGCGAAGTACTGCACGAACAGCTTCGTGCCCTCGACCGCGTGCTCGGGCGGCAGATAGGCCATCAGCACGTGCTTGCCGGTCGACGGGCTGGCGCCGGCGGAGGTCGCGTAGGAGCGGCGGCCCTTCGCATCCGTGATCGGGGTGCCATCCGCCAGGACGATCGGCTGGCGGCCCAGCATGTAGCGCTTCTCGCCGCTGGCCGACGTGTGGTCATCCACGGTGAGCGAGCACAGCTTCGCGGCGGGTGCCTCGGCCAGCTGGCGGAGGACGGCCGCCTTGCCCACGAAGTCCTGCGCCTTGATCCTGGCCGGAGCCATGTCGGCCTCGACCACGTCGTAGTCGTCGTCGAGCTCCGCGCCGTACGCCCGGTAGCTCTTCTCGATCCGGCCCGTGACGCCGTAGACGCCCATGCCGCAGGCGGTGAGGCCGTGCGCCTGGCCGGCTGCCCAGAGCTCGTCCCAGAGCCGGCGGCCCTGCTCCATCGGCACGTACAGCTCCCAGCCCAGGTCGCCGACGTACGAGATCCGCGAGGCCAGCGCGAGCTGCGACCCGATCTCGATGGTCCGGCACGTGCCGAACTTGAAGGCCTCGTTGGACATGTCGGCGCGGGTGACCGCCTGCACGATGTCGCGCGAGCGCGGGCCCCAGACCCCGATCGTCGTGTAGGCCGTGGTGAGGTCCACGACCGCGGCGTCGGCCGGCAGGTGGTCCTTGAACCACTTGAGGTCGGCCATGCCGTGGGCGCCGCCGGTGACCACGCGGAAGACGTTCCGCTCCAGCCGCATGATCGTCAGGTCGCTCTTGAACCCGCCGGTCTCGGACAGGACGGGGGTGTACACGACGCGGCCCAGCGGGACGTCCATCTGCCGCATCGCGACCGCCTGGACGCCGGCGAGGGCGCCGGGGCCGACGATGTCGAAGATGGCGAAGGCAGACAGGTCGAAGATCCCGGCGTTCTCGCGCATGGCGAGGTGCTCGGCGTTGATGATGGGCGACCACCAGCGCGCGTCCCACTCGTTGGGGCGGGTCTGGACGCCGTACTTCTGGACGAGGCCGGCGTTGGAGTTGAACCACTGCGGGCGCTCCCAGCCCGCGACCTCGAAGAACTCGCCCTGGTGCTCGACGTGCCACTCGTGCATCGGCGACTTGCGAAGCGGCCGGTCGGAGAGGTACTGCTCGGCCGGGTGGACGATCCCGTAGGTCTTGGGGAACGCCTCGAAGGCGCGGGCCCTGGTGTGCTGGCGCGTCTTCTGGTGCGCGTGGAAGCGGCTGATGTCGGACTGGTTGCAGTCGATGCTGGGCTCGCCGAGGACCATCCACTCGGCGATGCACTTGCCGGCCGCCGGGCCTTCCTTGACCCACACCGCCGCCGCGGACCAGAGGCCCTTGACCTCGGGCGTCTCGCCCAGGAGCGGCATGCCGTCGGGCGTCAGGGCGATCAGGCCGTTGATCGCGTACTTCACGCCGACCGTCTCGTCGCCGACGATCTCGGGCATCAGCTCGAGGGCGTCCTCCATCTGCGGATCGAAGTCCTCCTGGGTGAACGGGAACTCGGTCGGCGACAGCGTCGCGTCCTCGATGGACGGGATCTCCTCCGGGTCGTGGAGGATCGAGCGGTGCGCGTATGAGCCGATCTCGAGCCCGATGCCGTCCTGGCGCTCGTACATGAGCACGTCCATGTCGCGGACGATCGGGAACTCGATCGCCTTGCTGGTCGTCTCGAAACGCGGCACCGGGCCCACGTCGATCATCTGGTGGACCACGGGCGTCAGCGGGATGTGCGAGCCGGCCATCTCCGCGATCAGCGGGGCCCAGACGCCGCATGCGATGACGACGTACTCGGCCTCCACCGTGCCGCGGGTAGTCTCGACGCGCCGGATCCGGCCGTCCTCGACGCCCATGGCGGTGACCTCGGTGTTCGCGAACACCGTCAGGGCGCCCATGGCCTCCGCCTTCTCGCGGCACAGGGTCCCGAACTGCAGGGAGTCGCAGACACCCACGCCCGGTGTGTAGAAGCCGCCGACGAGGATGGACTCGTCGATGAACGGCACCAGCTCCTTGATCTCGGC
>DATCGK010000611.1:0-2178 GCA_036508975.1 Candidatus Limnocylindrales bacterium | reverse complement strand
GGCGGGAAGGAGGACCTCTCGATCCAGGCGCAGACCGCGCTGGCTGCCTACCTGCTCGGGGTGCCGGTCCGGACGGTCCTGACGCGGGCCCAGTCGATCCTCCTCCACCCCAAGCGGCACCCGCTGACCCTCGACTACGCGGTCGGCTGCGACGCGGAAGGCCGCCTGACGGCAGTGCGGGCCCGGATCGTCGGAGACACCGGCGCTTACGCCTCGGTCGGAATGAAGGTCCTCGAGCGAGCCGCCGGGCACTCGTGCGGCCCCTACCGGGTCCCGAACGTCGACGTGGAGGCGAAGACGGTCTACACGAACAACCCTCCGTCGGGGGCGATGCGCGGCTTCGGCGCGAACCAGGCGGCGTTCGCGATCGAGGGGATGCTCGACCGGCTGGCCGCGAAGGTGGGCCTGGACGGGTACGACATCCGCGAGCGAAACGTCCTCGCCTCCGGGGATCGCTTCGCGACCGGCCAGCGGATGAACGAGAGCTGCGGCGTGCGGGCGACGCTGGAGGCCGCGCGGGCTGCGTACAAAGGGGCACGGTTCGCCGGGATCGCCTGCGGGATCAAGAACACCGGCATCGGGAACGGGATGCAGGACATCGGGCGCGTGAAGCTTCTGGTCCTCCCCGGCGGGAAGCTGGAGATTCGGACAGGCTACACGGAGATGGGGCAGGGACTTTTCACGATCCTCCGTCAGGTGGTCCACTCGGAGGCCGGCGTCGCGCCGGAGGTGATGACGGTCCGGACGACGAGCGACCTCTCAGTCCTGTGCGGCATGACGACCGCCTCGCGGGCGACGGCGCTCGGGTCGACAGCGGCTCAGTTTGCCGCGCGGAAGCTGGCGGCGGCCATGAACGGCGGCGGCCTCGCGGCGCTCGAGGGGCGCGAGTTCGGCGGAGAGTTCATCTGCGACTTCACGACGAAGCCGGGGGAGAATACCGACGATCCGGTAACTCACATGACCTTCGGCTACGCGACGCAGGTCGTGATCCTGGACGACGCCGGAAAGCTGAAGAAGGTGGTCGCGGCCCACGACGTCGGCCGCGCGATGAACCCGTCCCACTGCGCCGGTCAGATCGAGGGGGCGGTCCACATGGGACTTGGGTATGCGCTCTCGGAGGACCTGCCGGTGAAGGACGGCGTCCCCGTCTCCACGCGCCTCCGCGATCTGGGGATCCTCCGCGCCTCGGAGGTGCCCGAGATCGAGGTGATCCTCGTCGAGGTGCCCGACCGGGTCGGGGCGTATGGGGCCAAGGGGGTTGGCGAGATCGGCCTCGTGCCGACCGCGGGCGCGGTGGCGGGCGCGCTCTTCGCGTTCGACGGGAAGCGGCGGCACACGCTGCCGATGTCGGATGCCCCGGCGGCGGCGGCCTCGGTCCCGAAAAGCCGCCTGCAGGTCCGATGAGGGTCCGGTTCTTCGACCTTTCGGTCTTGGATAGGGGAGACCGCGTCCGGCCGGCAGAGTTCGTCGTTGGTGGCGGGCGCTTCGAGGCCTTCGGGGAGCCGGGCGCGCTCGCGGGGGGGAGCGGCTTCGACGCGGAGGTCTCGCTCAAGGGCCTTCTCGTCCTCCCCGGTGCCATCGACGGGCATGTCCACTTCGACGACCCGGGGTTCACCTGGCGCGAGAACTTCGCGACGGGGACCCGCGCGGCGGCGGCGGGAGGCGTGACGACCGTCGTCGACATGCCGTGCACGACGCTCCCTCCGGTCACGACCCGGGCGGCGCTCCGGAACAAGCTGGGTGTCGTGGCGCCGAAGGCGATGGTGGACTTCATGTTCTGGGGAGGGATCTCCGGCAACGCCTTCGAGGACCCGCAGTGGGAGCGGCACGCGGCGGACCTCGTGGCGGACGGAGTCGCGGCGTTCAAGCTCTACATGCTCTCGGGAATGGAGACTTTCCGCGACCTGGCGCCGGACCAGATGCGCGCCGCGCTGAAGGTCCTCGCGCGGCTCGGCATTCCGGCCGGGGTCCACGCGGAGGACCGGGAGCTCGTCGTGGCGCGGACGGCGGAGGCCCGCGCGGCGGGAGCCAACGCGGCGCTCGACTACGCCGCGTCGCGCCCCGCCGAGGCGGAGATCCGCGCGGTCGAGGCGCTGATCGGGATGAGCTGCGAGACGGGAGCGAGGGTCCACGTGGTCCACCTCAGCTCGGGAGTCGCGCTCGACCGGATCCGCGCGG
>DATCGK010000610.1:0-7165 GCA_036508975.1 Candidatus Limnocylindrales bacterium | reverse complement strand
CACGATCCTGTGAACGACCTCCCGTCCTTGGTCCGGAACGAGGTCGTGGCGATCGTGCTCGACGGCGCGGCCGGCCCCGGAGCGGGCACCGTCCGGGTCCTGGTCGAGGGCCCGGACTTCGTGGCGGCCCCGCGGCCCGCGCCGGACGGGTCGCTCCTCGCGTGGCTGGAGTGGGACCACCCGGACATGCCGTGGGACGCGACGCGCCTGCGGGTTGCCCCGATCGCCGCCGACGGCTCCCCGGGTGAGGCGAGGACGGTGGCCGGAGGAACCGGGGTCTCCGTGACCCAGCCCGAGTGGTCGCCCGAGGGCATCCTCCACTTCGTCTCGGATGTGACGGACTGGTGGAACCTGTACGCGTTCGATGGGCCTGCGGGCCTCGACGACCCGGCCCGGAACCTCGCCCCGATGGTCGCGGAGCTGGGCGGCCCGGCCTGGGTCTTCGACCTGTCCACGTACGCGTTCACGGACGATGGTGCCATCCTGGCGGTCGCCCGGGCCGACGGCGGTGACGGCCTGGTCCGTGTCGCGCCGGGCGGAGCCGTGACCAGGGCCGACCTGCCGTTCACGGAGCTCGAGGGACTGCGGTGTGCCGGTGGCCAGGCCGTGGTGGTGGCCGCGGGTCGCCACGATATGGCCGTGCTCCTCCGCCTGGACCCTGAGACGGGCGAGCCATCCGGCGTGCTGGCCCGCTCGCTGTCCGAGCCGTTGGACGCGGACGTCCTGCCGGTCGCCGAGCCGATCACCTTCCCGACCACGGGCGGTGCCATCGCGCGCGCCCTCTTCTTCCCGCCGACCAGTGGTGCCTGCGAAGGCCCGGAGGGGGAGCGGCCGCCGCTCATCGTCCTGTCGCACGGCGGCCCGACGGGCTCGGCATCGTCTGCCCTCTCGCTCGACCGTGCCTTCTTCACGTCACGCGGGATCGCCGTCGTGGACGTGGATTACCGCGGCTCCACCGGCTACGGGCGGCCGTACCGGGACGCGCTCAAGGGCCAGTGGGGGATCGCGGACGTCGATGACTGCGTTGCGGCCGCCCGGTTCCTGGCCGACCGCGGCTCTGTCGATCCAGCCCGCATGGCCATCCGGGGCGGCAGCGCCGGCGGCTACACGACCCTTGCGGCGCTCACGTTCCGCCCCGAGGTGTTCGCCGCCGGGATCAGCCGCTACGGCATCGCGGATCTCGAGCTCATCCACGCCGACAGCCACAAGTTCGAGGCGCGCTACGAGGAGTCCCTGGTGGCCCCGTGGGGCACGGGCCGGCAGGTGTACCGGGACCGCTCGCCGATCCACTTCCTGGACCGGGTCCGAGCCCCCATGCTCCTCTGCCAGGGCCTGGACGACAAGGTGGTCCCGCCGACCCAGCTGGACGCCATGGTCGCCGCGTTCACTGCCCGGGGCCTGCCGCACGTGGCCCTGACGTTCGCGGGTGAGGGCCACGGCTTCCGTCGTGCCGAGACGAAGCGCGCCGTCTACCAGGCCGAGCTGGCATTCCTGGGCCGCGTCTTCGGCTTCAGGCCCGCCGACGACATCGAGCCGATGGACATCCCCGGGCTCTGACGACGCAGCCGTCCTCGTCGCGCGCACAATAAGTCGGGACGGGCCATCGGATAAGGGCGCACAGGCCCTTGACAACGGAGGTAGGCTCCTGTACACGTCGATGTTCTGCTGCGCCCGGAGCCGGGAACCCGGTGCGCCAAGTGCGAGGTGGTCTCATGCGTCCTACCAGCTTCCCGACCTCCGCGGCGACGATTGCCGTCAACTCCCTTCTCGTGGCCGACTTCGAGGCGGATCGCCGCCGCGAGGAATTGCGACGAGCCGAGCAGCGTCGCGGCCTGATGGAGAGTGAAGCGCGATCCGAGTCCCGGTCGCTCCTGGCCCAGTTCGAAGCTGCGTTCCGGACGTGCCTGCAGCCCGAACATTCGCTGACCGACTACCCGTGCCGCCTTCCCGATGGCCGCATGGGCCGGGTGGCGGTGATCCAGCAGGACGGCGACTGGACGATGGTCTGCCGCATGGCATAGTCCCGGCGCCGTCGGGCAGGGATCCGGTGGTACGCTCGCCCGGATACCCGCCAGCCCAGCCGGAGCACCATGAGCATCGTCGATTCTGAGCACTACCTGTTCACCTCGGAGTCGGTCACCGAGGGTCATCCGGACAAGATGTGCGACCAGATCTCGGACGCCATCCTCGACCGGATCCTCGAGGACGACCCCGACGCCCGCGTGGCCTGCGAGACGGCAACGACGACGGGCCTCGTGCTGGTCCTGGGCGAGATCACCACCTCGACCTACGTGGACTTCCAGGCGGTCGTGCGGGACACGGTCAAGGAGATCGGCTACACGAAGGCCGACTACGGCTTCGACTACCTCACCTGCGGCACGTTGGTCAGCGTCAAGGAACAGTCGAGGGACATCGCCCAGGGCGTGGACGGCGTGGAGCTGGGCGCCGGCGACCAGGGGATGATGTTCGGGTACGCCTGCCGCGAGACGCCGGAGCTGATGCCGCTGCCCATCGCGCTCGCCCACCGCATGGCGCGCCGCATGGCCGAGGCGCGGAAGTCCGGTCAGCTGCCGTACCTGCGACCGGACGGCAAGACCCAGGTCACGGTCGAGTACGAGCGAGGGGTGCCAAAGCGGGTGCGGACGGTCGTCGCCTCCGCGCAGCATGATCCGGACGTGAGCCATGATCGCATCCGCTCTGACCTGATCGAGTGCGTGATCCTGCCCGTGATCCCCGCCGAGCTCCGGTCCGAGGACCCGGTCATGCACGTGAACCCGACCGGGCGCTTCGTGACCGGCGGACCCATGGGCGACGCGGGCCTCACGGGCCGCAAGATCATCGTGGACTCGTACGGGGGCATGGCCCGCCACGGCGGCGGTGCCTTCTCCGGCAAGGACCCGACCAAGGTCGATCGCTCGGCGGCCTACGCGGCCCGCTGGTTGGCGAAGAACGTGGTGGCCGCCGGGATCGCGGACCGGTTCGAGGTCGAGGTGGCGTACGGCATCGGCATCGCAAAGCCGATCTCGCTTTCGATCGAGACGTTCGGGACCGGCGTGATCGCCGACGAGAAGATCCAGGCGCTGGTGGAGGCCCACTTCGACCTCCGGCCGGCGTCGATCATCGAGGCGCTGGATCTCCGTCGTCCGATCTACCGGCAGACGGCCGCCTACGGGCACTTCGGCCGCGAGGACCTCGACGTGCCGTGGGAGCGGACCGACAAGGCCGCGATGCTCGCGTCGGACGCTGGGCTGCCGGCACCGGAGCTCTAGGCGGCTCGTCGGCGCGGGCGCTGGATTCGACGGAGCGCGGTTCGGCGCGGCGCGCGTTCGTGTGATGCGTCGGGGAGGACGTCCGCGCGAGGCAGCGGACCCGGGGACGCCCTTACGCCTGCTCGGCGATCATCCCGGCCATGCCGCCGGTCGTGCCGTCGCCACTCTTGCGCGACCCCCATGTCAGTGCCAGCTGGCCGATCACCAGCAGCGCCAGGGTGAGGGCGAGCATCATCGTGGCGACCGCGTTGGTCTCGGGCGAGACCCCGCGCTTCACCTGGCCGAAGATGAAGATCGGCAGCGTGGACGAGCCCGGCCCGGACACGAACGACGTGATGACGTAGTCGTCGAAGCTGAACGTGAATGACAGCAGGAAGCCCGCGACGATGGCGGGCAGAAGCTGCGGGAACGTGATCTGCCGGAAGGTCCGCCACGGCGTGGCGTAGAGGTCGTAGGAGGCCTCGACGTGCGTGCGGTCCATGCCGGACAGCCGGGCCCGGACGAGCAGCAGCACGATGCTGATGTCGAACAGCATCTGCGCCGCGATGATCGTCGGGATCCCCAGCTGCAGCCGCATCCCGGTCGCGTCGTTGATGATCCCGAAGGTCGAGGCGAACAGGACCAGGGTGGACAGGGCGATCACGACCTCGGGGACGATGATCGAGACGTAGGTCAGGGCGTGCGGGTCGGTGTGCCGGGTCCGGGTCGTCGATCCTCCCCGGGTCCCGCGTCGGGCCACCTACAATGCCGGGATGTACCTCGTGATCATGGCCGGGGGCGGCGGGACGCGCCTGCGCCCGCTCAGCACCGCGGCCCGGCCGAAGCCGTTCCTCACCCTCCTGCCGAACGGCGAGACGCTGCTCCAGCGAACGATCGCTCGCCTCCGGGGCCCGGAGCTGGCTCTCGGCGACGGGGCGATCTGCGTGGTTGCGTCGGCGGTGTACGCGCCGCTCGTCCGGGAGCAGGCGCCCGGTGTCCGGGTGCTCGTGGAGCCCGAGGGCCGGAACACGGCTGCGGCGATCGCCCTTGCGGCCCTGGCCGTGGATCGCGACGACGACGAGGTCATGGTGGTGCTGCCCGCCGATCATCGAATCGATCCCGGGCGCGAGGCCGTGTTCCGCAGCGTCCTGGCGGCGGCGGCTGATGGCCTCGCGACCGGGGCGTTCGGGGTCGAGTCGCCGCTGGTGACCCTGGGCATCCGGCCCTCGCACCCGTCCACGCAGTACGGGTACCTCATCCCGCGCGTTGAGGCGGGTGCGGACATCGCCGGCCTCCGGGCGTACCCGCTGGCCGCGTTCCGCGAGAAGCCGGCGCTCGCGGAGGCCGAAGCGCTCGTCGCCTCGCCGGGCGTCGCCTGGAACGCAGGCATGTTCCTGTGGCGGCGCCGGGCCATCCGGGCGGCCCTCGGGCGGCACGCCCCCGACGTGTTCGCCGGCGTCGCGGCGGGCCTGGCCTCGGGGGACATGGCAGCGGCCTACGCTAGGGTCCCCTCGCGCTCGATCGACTACGCAGTCATGGAGCCGGCGGGTGCCGCCGGCGAGGTCGTCATGGCCGGCCTGGACGTCGGCTGGAGTGACATCGGGACGTGGCCGGCGCTCCTCGACGTGCTCGGTGCGACCGGTTTCGAGGGCGGGGTGCTGGAGTCCGGCAACGCGGCGGAGGTGACCGCCGCGGACCTCCTGGTCGAGCGTGGGCCGGACGGGCTCACCGTTCGGGCCGCGCCGGAAGGTACGATCCATCCCCAGGATCCAATCGCAGTCCTGCGCGGGGCCCGCGCCGCACGACCGATCGTGCAGGCCCTGCTGGACCGGTGCGCTGCAGCGGAGGCCCGTGCGTGACCAACCAGGCGGAGGCGCCCACCCCCACCCGCATCGTGTTCGGGACCGACGGCTGGCGCGCCCGCGTCGCCGACGAGTTCACGTTCGAGAACGTGCGGCGCTGCGCCGATGGGGTCGCCCGGTACGTCGTCGAGCGGGGCGAGCAGGCGAAGGGCGTGGTCCTCGCGTACGACCGGCGGTTCGCGTCCGAGCACTTCGCCCGGGCAGCCGCCGAGGTCCTCCTCGCCCACGACATCCCGGTGGCGATCAGCCGGACGGCCGTGCCCACCCAGATGAGCTCCTACGAGGTGGTCCAGCGGGGCGCCGCCGCGGGCGTCGTGATCACGGCCTCGCACAACCCCTGGACCGACAACGGGTTCAAGGTCAAGGCGCCCACCGGCGCCGCGGCCGGGGCGGAGATCCTGTCGGTGATCGAGACCGCGCTCGTCGCCAACGCCGGGACCGCGATCGAGCGGCGGCCGTTCGAGGACGGGGAGGCCACCGGGCTCGTCGAGTGGTACGACCCGTTCGAGGGCTACGAGCAGTTCGTGCGGCGCACCATCGACCTGGATGCGCTCAAGGCAGCCGACGTCTCCATCCTGGTGGAGCCGCTCTACGGTGCGGGCTCGGGCTGGATCCCGCGGCTGCTGGCCGGCGGCCGGATCCGGGTCACCGAGATCCACAACGAGCGCAACCCGTTCTTCGGAGGCGTCAACCCGGAGCCGATCCGTCCGCACGTGGACCAGGCCCTCGCGATCCTGGCCGGTGGCGGCTACGACCTGGGCCTGCTGCTGGACGGCGACGCCGACCGCGCGGGCGCGGCCGATGAACGTGGCACGTTCCTCCACCAGCTGGAGGTTACGAGCCTGCTCATGTACTACCTGGCGGAGCACCGCGGGCTGCGCGAGCCGGTCGTCATCTCGGTCAACAACACGTCGACTGCGGCGACCCTCGGCCGCCACTACGGCATCGAGACCCACGAGGTGCCGGTCGGGTTCAAGTTCATCGGGCCGCGGATGATCGAGACGGGCGCGATGCTCGGCGCCGAGGAGTCCGGCGGCTACGGCTTCGGGATGCACCTGCCCGAGCGTGACGGGATCTACGCGGACCTGATGCTGCTCGACCTGTTCCTCCGGGAGCGTGCGCGGGGCAACTGGCCGGTGTCCCGCGCAGTGGAGCTGTTCCACGAGCTGGCGGGACCGTCGTTCTACCGCCGGATCGACGTCCACTTCGACCGGCCGACCTACGACGCGGTCAAGGCCCGGGTCCTGGTCGAGCTGCGTGACCATCCCCCCGCGGAGCTTGCCGGCCAGCCGGTGGTCCGGACCCAGGTCCTGTCCACCAACGACGGCTTCAAGTGGTTTCTCGCGGACGGGTCCTGGCTCCTGGTACGGGCGAGCGGCACCGAGCCCCTGGTCCGCGTCTACACCGAGGCGAGCACGCCCGGCCTCCGGGACGAGCTGGTTGTCACCGGCGAGCGCCTGGTTGACGGCGGCTGACCGCCGCTTCCCGGTGCCGATTCCGGGGGCTGACCGCTGGCGGTCGTGGGTGTAGGCTACGTGCAGTGACCGCTGTCTCCGGTCTCGTGGGTCGGACCGGACGGCTGGCCCTCGTGGACGCCCTGCGCACGGGCGACTGGAGGTAGATCAGCGATGCACTCCTCTCTCATCGGCAAGGTCGAGAAGGCGAATCGCTACGCTCGCGAGCTGGATCGCATCTCGATCGAACGCGTCGCCCTGACGTTCCGTGGGGACAACGACACCCATCACGTCAGTCTCGACGCCGGCCAGTGGCACTGTACGTGCCACTACTTCGAGAGCTGGGGCTCGTGCGTGCATCTCCTCGCGCTGGAGAAGATCTTCGGCGTCATGCTCCCAGAGGAGGTCCAGGTCTCCATCTTCAACCCCGTCCCAGCGAGCTCGATCGCCTGACCTTTGCCGGCCGCCGCGTCGGCTCCAGGTACCGACCGGTACCGACTGGCACCGACCGGTACCGACTGGCACCGACTGGTACCGACCCGACGAAACGCCGCCGGACTCCTGCCCGGCGGCGTTCGCATGTGCGGTGCCCGGCACCGTG
>DATCGK010000609.1:0-2835 GCA_036508975.1 Candidatus Limnocylindrales bacterium | reverse complement strand
GGCGCCCTGGCCAGCGACCTGAGCGCCGCCGTCGGTTGGCCGCAGGTCTACCGGCTCTCGAACATCCCCCGTTCCATTTCCTGGGACGCTGTCAACCGGGTTCTGGCCGGTGTCGACCGCAGGACTGAAGCGGGCAGGCGTGACTACGCCATCCTGCTGTTGCTGGTCACCTACGGGCTGCGCGGCCGGGAAATCGCCGCGCTCACCCTCGACGACATCGACTGGAAGCGTGAGCGGCTGGCGATACCCGAGCGCAAAGCCGGCCACTCCACGGCGTTTCCGCTCTCCGCCATGGTCGGCGAGGCCGTCCTGGACTATCTCCAACACGGACGTCCCGCGACGACCGATCGCCACCTGTTCTTCCGGGCCGCGGCTCCCTGCCAGCCGATCGGGGCCGCCGCGGTGTCGTCGCGGGCCCGCCACTACCTGCTGAAGGCGGGCGTTGATGTCCCGCGGCCGGGGTCGCACACGCTGCGCCACTCGGCGGTGCAGCGCCTCGTCGATGCGAACTTCGACCTGAAGACCATCGGCGACTTCGTCGGGCACCGCTCGGCCCGCTCGACCGAGGTCTACGCCAAGGTCGCCGTCGAGGCGCTGCGTGAGGTCGCTCTGGGCGACGGAGAGGCGATTCTGACATGAACGACAGCCTCGCCACCGCCGTCGCCGACTTCTTGGCCCACAAGCGGGCCCTCGGCCGCAAGTACCAGACCGAGGAGGCGACGCTGCGTCTGCTCCTCGCCTTTGCCGGCCAGCATGGGGTGCAGAACCTGCGTCAGCTCACACCCTGCCTGCTCGAGGAGTTTGTCGCCTCCAGGCCGAGGGAACGAGCCCGCAGCTTCAACCACCTCGTCGGGATCCTCGGCTGCTTGTTCGATTGGGCCGTCACCCAGCAGCGTCTGCAGGTGTCGCCGTTACGCAGAACCCGGCGACGGGAGACGGCTCAACGCCTGCCCTTCCTCTTCGACGCCGCCCAGGTCCGTCAGCTGCTCAAGGCGGCCGCGGCCCTTCCCGACAATCCGAGGGCCACCGGTCGCGGCCCGACCTACCACGCCATCTTTGCCCTCTGCTACGGCCTCGGGCTCAGAGCCGGGGAGGCGTGCGGCCTCCGCCTCGGCGACATCGACACCGACCGGCAACTCCTCGTCGTGCGGGGCGGCAAGTTCGGCAAGAGCCGCCTCGTCCCGCACGGGCCGCGCATCGGCGAGCTCCTCAACCGCCAGCTCGAGCACCGACGGGCCGGCGGTGCGCCAGAATCCGGCGCACCGCTGTTCAGCTTCGACGGTCGGCGCAGCGTGAACCCCGGCAGCGCGAGCCAGACTTTCCACCGACTCGTCGTCGAGCTGGCCTTCCCGGTCCCCGACGGCGTCGCGACGCCCCATCTTCACTGCCTGCGTCACTCCTTTGCCGTGGGGTGCCTGTTGCGGTGGTATCGGGAGGGTCTCGACCCGTCGACGCGGCTCTACCAGCTCTCCACGTTCATGGGCCACGTCGACCCCGCCTCCACCGCCATCTACCTGACCATCACGCCCCAGCTGCTCGCCGAGGCCAACCGGCGATTCGAAGCCTTTGCAGAGCCGGCGTGGTCGGAGCCGAAACCGTGACCGGGACGCCGCCGCTCGGGTCGCTCGTCCACTCCTTCTTCCTCGATCACCTGGTCACCGTGAAGGGGCTCCGGCCGGCGTCGGTGCGTAGCTACCGCGACACCATCCGGCTCCTGCTGTGCTTCGTCGCCGAGGACAAGGGAACGAAGATCACCAAGCTCAACCTCGAGGATCTGAGCTTCGAACGGATCCTCGGCTTCCTGCGCCACCTGGAGCATGACCGCCACAATCATGTCCGGACCCGCAACCAGCGCCTGGCGGCCCTTCATACCCTGTTCGACTACATCGCCGGGCGAGAGCCGCAGATGCTCGGTATCTGCCAGCAAGTGACGGCCATCCCCATGAAGCGGGCGGCACCCGCCGAGACGCACTTCCTCGAGCGCGACGAGGTGGAGGCGCTGTTGCGGAACCTGCCCCGCACCGGTCGCCTCGCGCTGCGAGACCACGCCCTGCTGCTGTTCCTCTACAACACCGGGGCGCGGGCGCAGGAGGTCGCCGACCTGCGAGCCGGACATCTCGAGCTCCGCGAGGCCGCCGTAGTCCGCCTCCACGGCAAGGGCGACAAGTGGCGGACCTGCCCGCTCTGGCGCCAGACCGCGCAGCTGCTGACCGAGCTGCTCGACACAGCCAACGAACTACCGGCGACGGACGCGCCGGTCTTCCGTTCCGCAACCGGCCAGGCCCTGACCCGCTTCGGCATCTACAAGATCGTGCGGCGCCACGCCGGACACCTTGACGACACGCGCACCAACCGCACAGTGAGTCCGCACATCTTCCGCCACACCGCAGCAGTACACCTGCTTGAGGCCGGCGTCGAAGTGAACGTCATCCGCGGCTGGCTCGGGCACGCTGACCTCACCACCACGAACCGCTACGCCGAGATCAACACGAAAGCGAAGATCGAGGCGCTCCGCAACACCGAGCCGCCCGGTGCTTCGGCGGGATCCCGTCCTCGTCCCGTCTGGCGGTCCGACGAGTCATTGCTCAACTGGCTGTCAACGCTCTGATCGTTATGTGGCCGGTGACGGCCCCTGCGGCCCCGTGATCACCGGGCATCGGTCGTCCCGGCCACATAACCCAGCCGGCCACAGAATTCCGACAACTTGAAGACCGGGGTGATCCGTGCCGACCTCTACGACCCGTTGCTCAACCGGGCCTATGCGGAGATGGCCGAGCACTACGGCTGCCTGATCGACCCGGCGAGGGCCCAGAAGCCGAAGGACAAGCCCCGGGT
>DATCGK010000608.1:0-6383 GCA_036508975.1 Candidatus Limnocylindrales bacterium | reverse complement strand
GCCTGGCGCTCGTCGTGCCGCATGGGCATCTGTGGCTCGTGCGGGATGCTCATCAACGGGCGCCCCCGGCTGGCCTGCAACACGCAGATCGCCGAGCTCAAGAGCGACGTCGTCGCGGTTGGCCCGCTGCCCAACTTCGGCATCATCAAGGACCTGGTCCCGGACCTGCGCCCGATGTTCGAGACCCACCGGGAGCTGATGCCGTACCTGCTCCGCGACGACACGCAGGAGCAGGACGACCCGACCGGGGAGTACTGGCAGACGCCGCACGAGCTGGAGCAGTACCTGCAGTTCAGCTACTGCATCAAGTGCGGGTGCTGCATGGCCGCCTGCCCCACGGTGGCGACCGACCCGCAGTACGCCGGCCCGATGCCCCTGGGCCAGGCGCACCGCTACAACAGCGACACGCGCGATGCCGGCTTCGACCGGCGCCGCGAGGTGCTCTCGGGCGGGAGCGGGCCGTGGCGCTGCCATTTCGCCGGCGAGTGCTCGCAGGTGTGCCCCAAGGGCGTGGACCCGGCCAAGGCGATCCAGCTCATGAAACGGGAGCTGGTGTCCGACCTGCTGCGATTGCGCCGGCGCCGGTCGCCGGCCGCCGTGGCCGAGACGCCCCACGGCACGCCGCGCGAGGGAATCGCGGCGCCTCCGGCGCGAACCGTAACGGAGGCCTGAGGGAGCGGCGACGTCTCGCCGTCCTCGGCCGCGCTGGTTCGTCCAGGTTCGCTCAGGCCCCGAGCAGCGTCTCGCGCAGCACGGGCGCCATCCGTCTCGCCGCCCTGGACCGGTGCGAGATCTCGTTCTTCGCCTCGGCCGACCACTGGCCCAGCGTCCGGCCGCCCGGCGGCTCCGACCCGGGCTCGAACAGCGGGTCGTAGCCGAAGCCGCCCTCACCGCGCAGCTCCGTGGCGATCCGCCCGCGGCACGTCCCCCGTCGGGCGAGGATGCGCAGCCCACCGCGCGGTCCGGCCTCGCCGGGGAGCGCCAGCGCCAGGACGCACACGTAGCGTGCGCCGCGCCGCTCGGCCGGAAGACCGGTGAGCTCGCGCATGAGGAGCGCGTTGTTGGAGGCGTCGGTGGCATCGGGGCCCGAGTACCGGCGCGTCCGGACCCCCGGACCGCGGCCGAGCGCGTCCACCTCGAGGCCCGAGTCGTCCGCCAGGGTGGGCAGGCCGGAGCGGACCGCGTAGAAGCGCGCCTTGATCCGGGCGTTGGTCTCGAACGTCTCGCCGGTCTCCTCGGGCTCGTCCGGGATGCCCAGGTCGTCGGGTGACAGCAGCTCCACGCCGGCCCCGAGGGAGAGCAGGTCCCGCAGCTCGCGGAGCTTGTGGCGAGACCGGGTGGCGACGAGCAGTTGGCGCCGGGACGGCTCCGGGTTGGGAGCAACGGTGCGGCTGACTCGCACGTGAGTCATGTCGAGGTGTCCCGTGCAGGGACCAACGCTTGAACGCCGGGTCGGCGCGTCGAGCCGTGCGTGGACATCTGCCGGATGACTCCCACGTGAGTCAAGCGGGCGGCTGGTCCACGGGAGATGGGGCGCACCCTTAGCGCCGCACCGTCGCGAGCGCCGCGGACTGCGCCGCGAACAGCCGCCCGAGGCCCACGTTCGCCAGGTCCAGCAGCTCGTCCAGCGACGCGCGGTCGAACGGCTTGCCCTCGGCCGTGCCCTGGAGCTCGACATACGCCCCGGCGTCCGTGCCAGCCACGTTGAAGTCCACCTCGGCGCGCGAGTCCTCGCTGTAGTCGAGGTCCAGCAGCTTCATCCCGTCAATGATCCCCACGGAGACCGCCGCCACGTGCCCCACGAGGTGCCGCTCCATGCCGTAGGTGATGAGCGCGGCCGCCAGGGCCACGTAGCCGCCGGTGATGGACGCGGTCCGGGTGCCGCCGTCCGCGACGATCACGTCGCAGTCCACGGTGACCGTCCGCTCGCCCAGCCGGGCGAGGTCCACCACGCCCCGGAGCGAGCGCCCGACGAGGCGCTGGATCTCGTGCGTGCGCCCACCGACCCTGCCCCGGGCGCTCTCGCGCTCGGAGCGCTCCGCGGTAGCCCGCGGCAGCATCTCGTAGGTGCCCGTGACCCAGCCCGTGCCCTTGCCGCGCAGGTGCGGCGGGACCCGGTCCTCGATGGTGGCCGCGCACAGGACCTGCGTGTCGCCGAAGCGGATGATGCAGGAGCCCTCGGCCCACTTCTGGACCCCCAGCTCGATCGAGATCGGCCGGATGTCGTTGGGTCCGCGCCCATCCGCGCGCAGGTATGGCCGATTGCCGATGCTCATGCCGATGCCTCCACTCGCTCGTGCGCCTTCGCGGCGTCCCAGAGCGCGTCAAGCTCCTCGAAGGAGCAATCGCGGAGGGCGACGCCGCGGGCCGCGGCCGCCAGCTCCACGTGCCGGAATCGCCGGCGGAACTTGTCGTTGGCGGCGCGCAGCGCGCCCTCCACCTCGATGCCGGTCTTGCGCCCGACGTTGACGAGCACGAACAGCAGGTCGCCCAGCTCCTCCGCGCGATGCGCCTGGTCCGGGGCCTCCACCAGCTCCACGACCTCCTCGTGGACCTTGTCCAGCACGCCGTCGATGGACGGCCAGTCGTAGCCGATGTGCGCGGCGCGCTCCTGCATCTCCTGGCTGGCCGCAAGCGCGGGCAGGGACCGGCTGATGCCGTCCAGCGCGCTCTTCGGCGCCTCGGCACCTGTCTCGTCGGCGGCAGCGGCCCGCTCGGAGGCCTTGATCCTCTCCCACTGGCGGTTCACGTCGGCCGCGGTGCGCGCCTCCGACTCGCCGAAGACATGCGGGTGGCGGCGGACGATCTTGGTGGCGATCGCGGCCCAGACGTCGGTCATGTCGAAGACGCCGGCCTCGGCGGCCAGCTGCGCATGGAGCACCACCTGGAGCAGCAGGTCGCCCAGCTCGCCCGCAAGATCCAGCGTGGCGCCGTGCTCGAGCGCGTCGTAGACCTCGTACGCCTCCTCCAGCAGGTGGTTGCGGAGCGATCCGTGCGTCTGCTCGCGGTCCCAGGGGCATCCGTCCGGGGCCCGGAGACGGTTCGAGATCCAGGGCATGCCCCAGGGCGAGGCAGCGTCCGCGACGGGGGCGACGGGCGCCAGGTAGAGGGGAGCGGCCAGGTCCGAGGCCGTCAGCTCGGCGATCGTCGTCCCGGCCGGCACACCGAACCGGCCGACCGCGTGATCGGCCGGGTAGAGGCGGCGCAGGACTGCCAGGGCATCCTTGCCGTGCGGACCGTGACGTCCGGGGAGGGGCGCGGTCTCACCCTCCAGGGAAACCCGCATCCGGGCTGCCGGCACCACCAGGACGGGCAGCGACGGCTCGATCGGGCTGGCGACCAGCCGCTCGGCGACGACCACGGCCAGGCCGGCCGCCGGGTCCAGCCCCCACCGGAGCCGGGCCTCGGCGAGGAGCGCATCCAGCATGGTGGCGGCTCTCGACCTGGGTCAGCCCGTCGCGGAGCCGGTGATCGCGGGATCCCGGGTGATCTCGTACCCGGCCTTCTGGGTGGAATACCAGTTCGGGAACACCGTGTTCTCGAGCGTCGCCTTCTGGGTCGCGCCCGGGGTGCGGGCTTCTTCCTGGCTGACGAGGAACAGGTACAGGCCGTCACCGGGGACGACCAGCGGGTCGCTGACCTTGCCGATGGGGGCGGCGAAGATGGCCGTCTCGACCTCGCTGGGCAAGAGGCCCTTGGTGACCCAGCCGATGTCCCCGCCGTTGGCCGCCTCGGCCTTGTCCGAGTTGTCCCGGGCCGCGTCGGCGAACGTGAGCTTGCCCGCGTTGATGTCGGCCGTGAGCTTGGCGGCCCATTCTGCGTCCGTGGGGTAGTGCATCACCTGGATGACGTGCCAACCGAAGGCGGACTTGACCGGCTCAAGAAGCTGGCCTGGCTGCAGCCCACCCACGAAGATGGCCGCCGCGAACGCGGGGTCGATCCCGTCGACTGGCGCGAAGTACGGCAGCTTGCCGCCGGTCGTCACCGCTGAGGCCTCGTCGCTCTCGGCGCGCGCGATCGAGTCGAACAGGCTCGGGTCGGCCTTGAGCTTCTCGTAGGTCGCCTTGGCGGCGGCCTCGGCCGTCGCCCAGGCCGGGTCGGTGGCGGCGACGTTGGCCGCATTCTGCGGATCGCCGTTGGGCGAGTAGAGGATGTGGCGGACCCTGATCGCGCCCGGCTGCGACTCGCTCGAGCCCTCCGGCATGTAGATCTCGGAGACCTTGCGCTGCGGCCCGGCGACGAGGTACGGCGCCGTGATGACGTCGCTCAACTTGGTCCGCGTGACGTCGCGGCGGAGCGCGGCCCGGAAGTCGTCCATCGAGATCCCGGCGGCCTGTGCCTGGTCCGCGAGGGTTGCGTCCACCGCAGGCGCCACGATCTCCGTGACGCGCCCGATGCGGTAGGTGCCGTCGGCACCCTCGATGACGTCGGTGACTGTGTTCAGGGCGGCCGCCTGGATGGCGGCGGAGAAGGCCGTGTCCAGCGTCGAGTTCTTGTCCACGAAGCCGACGTCGCCGCCCTGGTCCTTGGACGCGTCGGTGGAGACCGCCTTCGCGACCGCGGCCCAGTCCTTGCCGGCCTTCAGGTCGGCCAGCGCCGCATCTGCCTTGGCCTTCGCGGCCGCCTTCGTCGCGTCCGAGGCAGCCGAGGCGCCGGCGGGGATCTCGGGCTTGACCTCGATCAGCCAGGCGTGGCGCATCTCCGGGGTCGTGGCCTCCGCGGTGAACCCGGCGTCCACGTCGGCGTCTGTCACCGTCACGCCCTGCTTGGCGGCGAGATCGGCCATGACCTGGCCATCGACGAGCTGCTCGAGGGCGATGGTCGCGGCCTGCTGCGTGCGCTGGTCGAGGAGGTCCTGGCGGGCGGTCGCGTCCGCAGGGCGCATCTGCCCGGCCGCCAGGAGCGTGCGGATGCGCCGCGACTGGTAGTCGACCCGGAACGCGTTGACGGCCAGCTGATGCGCGTACGCGTCCTTGGTGATCGTCTGGCCGTTCACCGTGGCCGCAGCGGCCAGGTGATCGCCGTACCAGGCGATCCCGCCCGCGATCAGCAGCAGGAGGAGGGCGGCAACGACCGTCAGGCCGAAGCCGATGTTCAGGAGCATGGAGCGCCGGGTCCGGTCGTCCCACGTGCGGGGACGGTTCGAACCCGGCCTGGCGCGAGACGTCATGGGGCCGGAGGATCCTCTTGGTGGCGGCCGTCGCTGCGACAGGCTTGTGCGAAGGACGGCGCGGCGCGATGGTACCCCATGCTCGCGCGAGGCTGGTGCGGGATGCCCCTGTGCTACCCTCCCGGCCGTGACTGCCAGATCCGAGGTCCCAGCCTCGTTCCGGTCGTCGTCGGCACGTCCCGGTTCGATCGCGCTCATCCGCATCGGCATCAGGGAGACGCTGTCCCGGCGACGGCTCATCGCCTACCTGGTGCGCGCCGACCTCAAGAAGAGCGGCGCGGACACGGTGCTGGGCAACGTCTGGTGGATCATCGATCCGCTGCTCCAGATGCTCGTCTACTTCGTGCTGGTCGGCGTCATCCTGAACCGTGGCGCCGGCACCCCGGACTATCCCCTGTTCATCTTCGCCGCAATCCTCCCCTGGAAGTGGTTCGAGTCGACCGTCCGGGACGGCGCAAGCGCGGTCGTGAGGTCGGAGCGCCTGGTCAAGCAGATCTACTTCCCGAAGCTGGTGCTGCCCTTCGCGGCCACGATCTCCGGCGTCGCCCACTTCGCGTTCGGCCTCATCCCGCTGGCCCTGCTGATCGCGTTCGCCTACCCGGAACGTGCGTCGCCCTGGATCCTGCTCCTCCCGGTGGTGGCCTTCGTCCAGCTGGTGTTCTCGCTGGCGGTGGCAACAGGGCTGGCGGCGGTCAACGTGTTCTACCGCGACATCGGCAACCTGGCTCACCACCTCCTGCGCTTCTGGTTCTACCTGTCGCCGGCGCTCTACGGCCTCGACGAGGTGGCCAAGCTCTCCGAACAGCACCGCATCGTCGCTGTCTGGTTCACCCTCAATCCCTGGACCTACCTGCTGGGCGCGTACCGGGACCTGATCTACTACGGCCGCCCGCCGGAAGGGGGGCCGCTGCTGGTCGTCCTGCTCCTGTCGATCGTCCTGCTCGCCATCGCCATCCTCGTGTTCAAGCGGCTCGAGCCGTCCTTCGCGAAGGTCCTGTGACAATCTCGGTCCCCGCCTTCGCCTCGGACAAGATCGCGATCCATGCCCAGGGCATGGGCGTCAGGTACAACCTGCGCCTGACCAGGAAGCAGACGGTCAAGGAATCGGTGGTCCGGCGCGTCAGGCGCCAGGGAGAGACGTCGTTCTGGGCCCTGCGCGAGGTCTCATTCACGGTGCGCCACGGCGAGTCGCTGGGCATCATCGGGCCCAACG
>DATCGK010000607.1:0-26468 GCA_036508975.1 Candidatus Limnocylindrales bacterium | reverse complement strand
GTCGCCGTGCTCGACCGAACCAAGGAGCCGGGTTCGTTCGGCGAGCCGCTGTTCCTCGACGTGCTCGCCGCGCTCAACGAGTCACATGCGGACGGACAGCGCGAGCTGATGCCCAGCGTGATCGGCGGTCGCTATGGGCTGTCCTCGAAGGAGTTCACGCCCGGGATGGTCGCCGGCGTGTTCGAGGAGCTAGGGCGCGAGCGGCCCAAGCGGCGGTTCACTGTCGGGATCAGCGACGATGTCTCCGGCACGAGCCTCTCCTACGACGCCTCGCTCGACATCGAGCCTGCGGAGACGGTGCGCGCGGTGTTCTTCGGCCTGGGTTCTGACGGGACGGTCGGCGCGAACAAGAACACGATCAAGATCCTTGGCTCCGAGGAGAGCCTGCACGCCCAGGGCTACTTCGTCTACGACTCCAAGAAGTCCGGCAGCGTCACCGCCTCGCACCTGCGGTTCGGACCGGCGCCCATCCGCTCCACGTACCTGGTGGACGAGGCGGACTTCGTGGCCTGCCACCAGTTCGGCCTGCTGCAGACCGTCAAGGTCCTGGAGCACGCCAAGCACGGCGCCACGTTCCTGCTCAACTCGCCCTACGGCCCCGACGAGGTCTGGGACCAGCTGCCGGTCGAGCTCCAGCACCAGCTCGTCGAGAAGCAGATCGACCTCTGGGTGATCGACGCGATGGCGGTGGCGGACGAGACCGGCATGGGCAACCGCATCAACACGATCATGCAGCCCTGCTTCTTCCACCTCTCGGGCGTCCTCCCGGCCGAGGAGGCGATCGAGCGGATCAAGGGCTTCGTGAAGAAGACCTACTCGAAGCGCGGCGACGCCGTTGTCAAGCGCAACTACGCCGCCATCGACCTTTCGATCGAGCGCCTGGGCAACGTGGCCCTGCAGCCGGTCGGCGCAGCCCGTCCGATCACGTCGCTCGTCCCCGACACGGCGCCCGACTTCGTGCGGGACGTCACCGCGCGGCTGATGGCCGGCGAGGGCGACCTGCTCCCGGTCAGCGCGCTGCCGGTCGACGGCACGTTCCCGACGGGCACCACGAAGTACGAGAAGCGGGCGATCGCCCAGATGATCCCGATCTGGGACGCGCCGATCTGCATCGACTGCGGCAAGTGCGCCATGGTCTGCCCGCACGCGGCGATCCGGATGAAGGTCTACCCGGAGGCCGCCACCCCGGTCTCGCCGGTCGGCTTCCCGAGCAAGGAGTTCAAGTCCCGGGACCTCACCGGCCACCGCCTGACGATCCAGGTCGCCCCGGACGACTGCACCGGGTGCGGCGTGTGCGTGGATGTCTGTCCGGCGAAGAGCAAGACGGACGTCGGACACAAGTCCATCAACATGGAGGCCTACCTCGACCACCGGGACGTGGAGCGCGAGCGCTGGGACGCCTTCTCGGCGATCCCGCCCCTCGACCGCAGCCTGATCCCGCACGACACCGTCAAGGGCTCGCAGGTCCTGGAGCCGCTGTTCGAGTTCTCCGGTGCCTGCGGCGGCTGCGGCGAGACGCCGTACCTGCGCCTTGTCAGCCAGCTCTTCGGCGACCGCATGATCGTGGCCAACGCCACCGGCTGCTCCTCGATCTACGGCGCCAACCTGCCGACCACCCCGTGGACGGTCAACGCCCAGGGCCGCGGTCCCGCGTGGGCCAACTCCCTGTTCGAGGACAACGCCGAGTTCGGCCTGGGCATGCGCCTGGCGCTGGACGCGCAGACGTCCTTCGCCCGGGACCTGCTGGCACGCGTGGCCCCCATCGTTGGCGAGGACCTGGTGCGGGAACTGCTCGACAGCCCACAGGACACCGAGCCGGAGATCGTGGCCCAGCGGGCGCGCGTGGACCGCCTCCGCGAGTTGCTCGAGGGCGTCGAGGGCGAGCACGCCCGGGACGCCCGCCAGCTCGTGGCGCTCAGCGCGGACCTCGTCCGGCAGGGTGTCTGGATCATCGGCGGCGACGGGTGGGCCTACGACATCGGCTTCGGGGGGCTGGACCAGGTCCTCTCGTCGGGCAAGAACGTGAACATCCTCGTGCTCGACACGGAGGTCTACTCCAACACCGGCGGCCAGGCCAGCAAGGCCACCCCGCGCGGCGCGGTCGCGAAGTTCGCGGCGGCCGGCAAGTCCACCGGCAAGAAGGACCTCGGCGCCATCGCCCGGGCCTACGGCAACGTGTTCGTGGCGCAGGTCTCGATGGGTGCCAACGACGCCCAGACGACGAAGGCGCTCCTCGAGGCGGACGCCTGGCCGGGGCCGAGCCTGATCATCGCCTACTCCACGTGTATCGCTCACGGCATCGACATGTCGCGCTCGATGTCGCACCAGAAGGACGCCGTCAAGAGCGGCTACTGGCCTCTCTACCGCTTCCAGCCCAGCGAGGTGGAGGATGGCCAGCCGTTCAAGCTGGACTCTGCCAAGCCGTCCATCCCGATCCGGGAGTTCGTGGCGACCGAGACGCGGTTCGCCATCCTGGCGCGCACGGACCCAGAGCGGGCCGCGCACCTCGCCGAGCTCGCCCAGGCCGACGCCGACGAGCGGTGGCGCTACTACGAACAGCTGGCGGGCATGCGCCGCAGCGTGCCCCACGTCCATGCGGTCGACGCGAACGCTGACCTGGTCGTCGCGCTCGGCAATGGCGAGAAGGAAGACGAGGCGTGACCGTGGACCTGCGCACCCGCTACCTCGGGCTCGAGCTCCGCTCCCCGATCGTCGCCTCCTCCTCGCCCCTGACCGCAGACCCCGCCTCGGCGAAGCGGCTCCAGGATGCCGGCGCCGGCGCCGTCGTCCTGCCGTCGCTGTTCGAGGAGGAGATCGTCAACGAGGAGATCGAGATCAACCGCGCCCTCGAGGCCGGCTCCGAGCAGTTCGCCGAGGCGCTCGGCTACTTCCCCGGCATCGACCGCTTCGCGGGCATCGGGGACCAGTACCTCGCCCGCCTGGAGAAGACCAGGAAGGACCTGTCGATCCCGGTCATCGCCAGCCTCAACGCGACGACCACCGGTGGCTGGGTCCGCTATGCGCGCCTGATGCAGGAGGCCGGGGCGGATGCCCTGGAGCTCAACCTGTACCACATCGCGGCGGACCCCTCCATGACGGCCGTGGACCGCGAGGACACCGACCTGGAGCTGATCGCCGCGGTCAGCTCGGCCGTCAGCATCCCGCTGGCCGTGAAGCTCGGCCCGGCCTACTCCGCGCTTGCCAACTTCGCCGGTCGGGCGGTGGTGGCGGGGGCGAACGGCCTTGTGCTGTTCAACCGTTTCTACCAGCCGGATCTCGACCTCGACACGTTCGACGTCGTCAACAAGGTGGGGCTGAGCCACCCCGCGGAGCTGCGCATGCCGCTCCGGTGGATCGCCATCCTCCGCCCCCAACTGGGCGTGGGCGTTGGGCTGGCCGCGACATCCGGCGTGCACTCGGGCAGCGACGCGATCAAGAGCCTGCTGGTGGGCGCCGACATCGTGATGATGGCATCGGCGGTCCTGCGCAACGGCCCGGAGCACGTCCGGACGGTCGAGAACGAGCTGGTTGCCTGGATGACCGAGCGCGAGTACGAGTCGGTCAACCAGATGCGGGGCAGCGCGAGCGCCGCGACGGTGGAGAACCCGACGGCGTTCGAGCGGGCCAACTACATGGCCACGCTCCAAGCCTGGTCTTCGCCGCTCGACTTCGTCTCGGCGTAGGGTCTCGTTCGCGGCCGGCTTGCCTGCCCCGACATCGGAGTTGGAGCGCCGTCCAGGTGTCGGCGAGGACGGGGGTCAGCCGGAGCGCCAGGCACCCACGGTCATGTTCAGCCAGCCGACGGCCGAACGGTAGTACCGGTTCGGCGCGTACGGGTCCATCCGGGCGGTGACACCGGGCGTGCGGACGGAGGTGAACGAGAACTTGTACGTGCTGGTACGGCTCGGGTCGGTCCAGAACAGCTGCGCCATCGTCATCGAGGCGGAGCCGCGGAACAGGCCGCGCAGCACGTAGGCCGGACTGGTGATCCCGCTGGCGAACACCGCCTTCGCGCCCCCGCGCAGGAAGCCGGCCCCGTAGTTGTCCGCGCGCTTGATCGCCGTGGCCTTGGTCGGGTTCGCGGAACCCCACTCGGAGTTGCCCGAGGCGTAGCAGAGGCGGTTGAGCACGACCACGGCGTTGGGCGCCAGCGCCAGCCTGGCCATGTAGTACTCGCCGTAGTACCTGGTGTTGCTGTTCCCGTTGCCCGCGGTCGCGTTCAGACCCATGCCGTCCTTGGACGTCGTGGAGAACGGGGCGTACGGGCTGGGCCAGCCGTTGCCGTGGCCCAGGTAGATCAGCAGCTTCGCTCCCTTCGCTGCGGTGGACACGCGGGACCAGGTGGCGTTGGGGGAATAGATCTCGGTGACCGAGGCACCGTAGCTTCGGGCGAGGGTGGCCAGCGAGTGCGCACCGCTCTTGTAGCTGGCAGTGCTGCTACCGACTGGACCGACGACGACGACGACCTTCACGGTCGCTGCGCGGGCCTCCGGGGCCCCGGTGCTCATCGCCGTGACGAGCAGAAGTGCGGCGAGGATACCGGTCAACATCGGCCGGAACCTCCTGACAGACGCCCTCCTGGCGCCCCTGTGGTCCTCGGGCAACAGTCTTGCCTCCTCTCTGCCGGAACGCCACGCATGGGGCGGGGCGACGGTGGGACTGGCGGCCGTCGACGGCTTGGCAGCGGGCTGGGCACTCGTTGTCCGCGCGGCGGACGAGGGATCGCGAACGATCCGGTGCCGGGTGGCGATCCACCCGATGGGGCGACAGGGTGCCTGCCGGGGAGACGGCTCTTCGGTTGTCGGCCTGTCTGCGGCCGGGTGATCATCGACCCTAGGGTCCCGCGGAGTATGACAGACCGGTCAAGTCGCGGGCGCCCAAGTTGCGGGACCAGGGATCGGGTGGCCCGGCTGCCGACGGAGCCCTCAGCCCCGACGCGCCACCGGGGCCATCGACCCCTTCGTCAGCGCCACCAGGTCCGCCGGTGCCAGCTCGATCTCCAGCCCGCGCCGCCCTGCTGACACGTGGATCGTGGGCAACTCCTCGGCGGAGACGTCCAGGACCGTCGGCAGCGGACGCCGCGTCCCCAGCGGGCTGATCCCGCCCAGCACGTAGCCCGTCGCCTTCTCGGCCTCGGCCGGGGGGGCGATCGATGCGCGGCGCCCGTCCAGCGCATCGGCCACCGCCTTGAGGTCCACCTCCGTGTCGGCGGGCACGACGGCGATCCCCAGCCGGCCGTCCACGCTCACGACGATGGTCTTGAACACGCGGGCGGCATCGATCCCCAGGGCCCCGACCGCCTCGAGCGCATAGCCGGGACCACCGTCCCGCAGCGACGACCGGGCGTGATGCGCATATTCATGCACCGTATGCGCGACCCCCGCGCGTCTCGCGGCGTCGATCGCCCGTGTCCCCTGTGCGCTCATGGGCCCATTGTCGAGTATCCTCCGAGGTGTCCGGCGGTTGCCGCCGCCCTCGCGCAACGGTGCTCCAACCGCACCACGCGGGCGCCGCGCCGGGCCGCCACAGACGCCGGCCGCCGCCCAGGGGCCGATACCGGAGAAGACGAACACCTTGCGTTTCGAAGAGCTGGGGCTCTCGGCCGACCTCCTGCAGACCGTGGTGGAGGAGGGCTACACAGAGCCGACGCCCGTCCAGGAACGGGCGATCCCCCTGATCCTGGCCGGGAGAGACGTCCTTGCCGCCGCCCAGACCGGCACCGGCAAGACGGCGGCGTTCACGCTGCCGATCCTCGACCGCCTCCGCCCGTACGCGAACACCTCGTTCTCGCCCGCACGGCACCCCGTCCGCTGCCTCGTCCTGACCCCCACGCGAGAGCTGGCCGTCCAGGTGTCCGAGGCCATCAAGGTCTACGGACGCAAGGTGCCGCTCCGCGCTTCCGTCGTGTACGGCGGGGTTCCGCTCGACCCGCAGATCAAGGAGCTGCTCGCCGGCATCGAGATCCTCGTCGCCACCCCGGGCCGCCTCCTGGACCTGGTCGGACAGCGTGCCGCGAACCTGACCCAGGTCGAGATCCTCGTCCTGGACGAGGGCGACCGGATGCTGGACATGGGCTTCATGCCCGACATCCGCCGCATCCTGGACCTGCTTCCGAACCGCAAGCAGACGCTGCTGTTCTCGGCCACGTTCTCGGACGAGATCAAGCGGCTCGCCGGGTCAATCCTCAAGGACCCGGAGACGATCGAGGTCTCGCGCCACGGCACCGCCGCCGAGGCCGTCCGCCAGCTGGTCTATCCGGTCGATCGCGACCGCAAGGAGGAGCTGCTTGCCCACCTGATCGTGGAGGGCGACTGGCGCCAGGTGCTGGTGTTCACCCGCACGAAGCTGACCGCTTCGCGACTGGCGTCGTGGCTGGACCGGCACGGCGTCGCGGCGACGGCGATCCACAGCGACCGCGCCCAGTCCGACCGGACGAAGGCGCTCGAAGCGTTCAAGAACGGTGAGATCCGGGTCCTGGTGGCGACCGACGTCGCTGCCCGCGGCCTGGACATCGTGGACCTGCCCCACGTGGTGAACTACGAGCTGCCGTGGAACCCCGAGGATTACGTCCACCGCGTCGGCCGCACCGGCCGGGCCGGGGCGACCGGCGACGCGATCAGCCTGGTCACGATCGACGAGGCGGACCTGCTCCGCGGCGTCCAGCGCCTGCTCCAGGTGGCGATCCCGTGGGAGGTCGCCGACGGCTTCGTGCCGCGCCGTGACGCGGAGGCACAGCCGCTGCGCTCGCCCCGCGGGGCTGGCGGGCCCTCGTCCGGTGGGGGTCGCGGGCGCTCCGGCGGCGCAGGCGCCTCGAGCGGGGGCGGTCGGCGCCGCTACTAGCTAGGCCCGGGACGGTCCGGCGATTCGGGGCCCAGGCGCACTCGCCTCCGACGCCTCAGGCAGTCACTGCGTGGGCGAGGGCGACGACGGGGCGGGGGTCGGCTTCGGGGCGACGATTCGGAGAAGTGACGTCGCGATCTTCGCCGGGTCGTAGGCACCCTGGTTCGTCAGCACGGCGATCGTGACCCCTGCCTCCGGGACATACCGCACCACGTTCCGAAAGCCGAGATACCGGCCGGAGTGTCCCAGCGCCGGACGCCCATCCAGGGCCACCGCCTGGATCCCGAGGCCGTACGGGATCGTCGCACGCAGCGCCTTCGTGGTCGCCACGTCTCCCAGCATCGCTGCCTGCAGGTCCGGCGACAGCACGTCGCCCCCGGCGAACGCCCGCATCCAGAGGGCCGCGTCGAGGGCCGTGGCCGCGATCGAGCCCGCCCCCCCTGCGGCCGTCACCACGGACCGGAACGGCATGACGGTGCTTGGCGGAGCGACCGCCACGTAGCGAACCCCGCCGCCCGTCCTGGCCACCCGCCGGTACCCGGTGGCGCCATCGGCGCGCGGCTTCTCGGCCACCTGGAACCACGCGGCCGTGAGCCCCAGGGGATCCAGGATTCGCGCCCGCACCTCCGTGGCCAGCGGCTTCCCGGTCACGACCTTCACCAGCTCGCCGAGGAGCAGGTAGTTGCTGTTCGAGTAGCGCCAGGTCGTGCCCGGGACGGGACGCTTGGCCGGCACGTAGCGCCATGCCTGGAGCGCCGTCCAGGCGGCGTCCGGCCATGCCTGGAGCTGCTTGTCGATCTTCGGGTTGAGGAAGTAGTCCGGCAGCCCGCTCGTGTGGTCGAGCAGCATGCGAACCGTGATCCGCGGGTCAAGCTTGAACGCGGGCAGGAGGGGCGCCACCGGCTGGTCGAGCGCGAGGCTCCCCTCGCCCACCAGCTGCAGGACGACCGCGGCCGTGAACGTCTTGGATACCGAGGCCAGGGCGAACGCGGTGTCCGGGGTCATCAGCCTCCTGGTTGCGAGGTCGGCGCTGCCAACGGCGCCGGACCAGCGGCGCCCGTCGTCCCACACGATCGCGGCGGAGATCCCCGGGATCCCGGAGCTCTTGAGGATCGCCTGAAGGCGCGCATCGAGGTGCGCCGCGAGCGCCGGGGCGGCTGGGACCGGGACGGGCGAGGCGGATGGAGCCGCCGAGGGCGTGGGGCCGGGGGGGGCGGTCGCCGGCTGGGGCGGCCAGGACGGCGACTGCGCGAGCCCCGGTGAGTCGGCCGGACCGGTCGATGCGACGGCGGCAGGCGACGAGGTTGCGGCCGGCGGGGCGGCGCCGAACGGCGACGAGGTTGCCGAGACGGCGACGATCGGCCCGCCGGACAGGCCGCCCGTGATCCCGCCGCCGACGATGACGGCGACCAGCGCGAAGCCCGCCACCAGGCCGGCGACGGCCGCGGGGCGCCTCCAGGTGCGTCGCGTGGCGGGCGGCCGGGAAGGGCCCTGTTCGCGCTCCTGCGATTGGTTCGGCATGATGGTGAGACGATACGCCCCATGGTCCGCGACGGCCGTCGCCGCGCCGGACCGGTCTCCCCCCGCCACGAGCGTGTGAACCCACCTGATGTCCGACGACCACAGCGCCCCCGCCCTCCTCCGCGAGGTCGGCCTCATGGCCGACGGCCCCGTCCAGTGGGGTCGTCAGGTCCGGCACCAGGCGCCCGGCGTCTTCGTGGTGGAGCTCCAGGCCCCGGTGCCGTCCGCTCCCCTGGACCTCTCGCTGATCGGCAAGTGGCTGGAGCGCGTGCCGGACCTCCGCCTCGACGGCGCCCGGCCTGTGTCGAAGGACCTCCAGCTGCGGCTGAACCGGTTCTGGCTGCCGTCGCAGCCGATCGTCTTCATCGGCTCCTCGACGGGCTCCGTGTCCGGGCGCATCGCGGGGATCGCGAAGACGGTTCCGGGGGACCGGAAGCCCGCCTGGTCCGGGCTGTGGCTCCACTTCCTGCGAAACCTCGAGGACCTTCGAATCTGGTGGGCCGCGACCGACGCGACCGAGGAATACGAGGACGCCCTGCTCGATGCCTTCGCCGCGGCCGTCCCGGCGTCAGAACGCGCGGCCCTGCACCAACCTGACCCCGTCCTGCCCTGGGCCGTGCTCCGCGCCGCCTCGGGCACGCGCAAGGACACCGGCATCACCAACCCGCTCATCCCCGAGGTCAAGGTCCCGGAGCCGCCGCCCGTCACCGTGATCGTCGACCTCCCGCCCGCCGAGGCCGACGGGGCGCGCGACGAGGCCAGAAGGGGCCGCCGGCCGGCGCCGGGCCGGGGAACGGGGCGGATCGCCTCGGCCGCCGCCTATGCCGCGCAGGGGTCGCCGCGCAAGGTGCACGAGCCGATCATCCTCTCGCCCGAGGGCATGGACCGGATCCAGGCCGAGCTGGCGGAGCTGCTGGCCCAGCGGCCGGGCGTGATCCGGCGCATCGCGACGGCACGCGAGCACGGGGACCTCAAGGAGAACGCCGAGTACCACGCCGCACGCGAGGAGCAGGGCTTCCTCGAGGGGCGGATCAAGGCGATCGAGGCCAAGCTCAAGATCGCCGTCGTGGTCGCGCCGACCGAGCGCGGCGCGGTGGTCGGACTCGGGTCACGCGTTCGCGTCGAGGTGGACGGCGACGAGGCCGTGATGCAGGTCGTCAGCTCCGCCGAGGCGAACTCCCGCGAGGGCAGGATCTCGAGCATCTCACCGGTGGGCGCCGCCCTGATGAGCCGGCGCGTGGGCGACGTCGTCACGATCGTGACCCCGGGCGGCGCGATCAGGTACGTGATCCTCGGGATCGAGTAGCGGTCAGGCGCCGCTGGCGCCGCCCGGATCGCGTCGGTTGCGCTTGCCGCCGAACAGCGACGCAACCACCAGCAGCACGCCGAACCCGATGGCGACGTAGGGCAGCACCTCGTCCAGGTTCGCGATCCGGTGGCCCGAGATCCCGATCACGCCCTCGAACAAGAACGCGAAGCCCAGGAACAGGCCGATGCCCACGAGGAAGGTGCGGAAGCCGTCCGCCGCCAACTCGTGGTCGCCGCGGACCAGGCCGTAGAGGAGCATGGCCAAGCCCGGGCCGGTCGGCGCGACGAGCGCCCACGCGTAGGCCCAGGTCGCGTACAGGTCGTACGTCTCCTGGGCCCAGAGGATGCAGCCGACGATGGCGAGGATCGTGCCCGGCACGGCGAGGCCGAGGCCGCCACGGGGCGGGATGGCGAAGGAGCCCACCAGCATCGCGAGGCCCGGGACGATGAGCCAGAGCGGCCAGGAGCTGGCGCCCATGGTCATGTCCGCCACGCGTATCAGCAGGAACGCGACACCGATGACGACCAGCACGATGCCGGCCACGAGACCGGGCGGCGTCTGCGGGGCCTGGGGCCCGCGGGCGTTGACGGACCAGGAAGGCGGGACCGGAGCAGGGGCAGGACCGGGACCGAGACCGGGCGGCGGGGCGGCACACGGGCCAGCCGGCGGGATCGGGCCTGGCACGTCCCATGGGGCCGCGCCGGCGGGTGGCCTGACACCGGCGGGCGGGGTGGCACCGGACGGAGGCAGCGCCGGGTCGGCGGCAGGCTGTACGAAAGGGAACGGCGGCAGGTCGGGAGTGGTCGGCGAGTCGTCGCGCAGGGGATCGACCGGATCGGGCGTGGTCATCGGACTCCTCCGGGAATGGCCACATCCTACGCCCGTGCGTCCCCCCTCTCGCCGTGCTCCACGCCGGGCGCCTGCACCTCCGCCCAGCGGAAGCAGGCCGTCTCGTGGTCGTTCACCAGACCTGCCGACTGCATCAGTGCGTAGCAGATCGTGGGGCCCACGAACCTGAAGCCGCGCCGCTGCAGGTCCCTGCTCATGGCCGTCGAGACGTCCGTCTCGGCCGGGATCTCCTCGAGCGAGGCGAACCGGTTGACGATCGGGGTCCCATCCACGAACGACCACAGGTGGTCCACGAGCGTCGAGCCCGCCTGGTGGAGCGCCAACGTCGCCCGCGCGTTGCCGATGGCGGCAGCGATCTTCGCCCGGTTGCGCACGATCCCGGTATCGGCCAGGAGCCGGGCCGCGTCCGCGTCACCGTACTCGGCGATCAGCGCCGGGTCGAACCCGTCGAACGCGCGCCGGTAGCCCGGGCGCTTCCGCAGGATCGTGGACCAGGAGAGGCCCGCCTGGGCGCCCTCCAGGATCAGCAGCTCGAACAGGTGGCGCTCGTCGCGGACCGGGACGCCCCACTCGAGGTCGTGGTAGGCGCGGTACTCCGGGTCGGGTCCTCTACCCCAGCGGCAGCGGTAGCGGGCGTCCGCGACGCCATCGGGCAGGTCGTCCATGCGTTGCTCCCATGTCAAGCCGCGGCGGCACGATCCCGGCCCGCTCCGCCGGTGGAGCGGCCGAGGGGCCTCACCCAGCGTCCAGTTGCGCGAGGAACACGGCCACCCTGTCCAGCACGTCGTCCAGGACCGGCCTGAGTGAATGGCCGAGACGCGGGTAGGTCACCAGCCGCCCGTGGCCGGAGCGCCCCCGCCCCGTCAGATCTCCCGCCGGCGGAACAGGACGATGCCGGCGCCGAGAACGAGCAGCACCCAGACGACGCTCCAGGCGATGAACGCGAGCGGCGGCGGCGCGCTGGCGAAGAACGGGTTGGCCTGCATGGCGGTCGCGCTCCGGCCCGCGGCCACGAACAGCACGACCGGTGGCTCCAACCCGTAGATCACGCCCCGCCAGAGGCCATCGCTGGGCAGCAGGACCCGGGCCGCCTCGCCGACGCCCGCCAGCGGCGCCGCCCCGAAGGCCACCGCGACGTTGCCGAGCACGCCCGCAAACCAGCCGAGCCCGAAGAGCACGACCGTCACGGCACCCGCGGCGATCGACGGCAGCCGGGTGCCGAGCGTGAGCGCCACCGTGAGCACAGTCACGGACTCGAAGGCGAGGAAGGCGACCGCGACGGCCGGCTCCGGGGGCATGTGCCCGCTGACCAGCCGGACGACCGCGATGGCGAGCGAGCCCGACAGGCCTGCGTAGGCGACCATGACGACCGCGAGGCCCAGCCAGCGACCCAGGAACAGGTCCGCCCGACGGAGGGGCCTGGCCAGCATCGCGTGCACGGTGCCCGTTTCGACGTCGGAGGCGATGGCCGGTGCGCCGAGGAAGGCGGCCGACATCGCCAGGACGAAGCTGAACATGAACGCGATCATGATCAGGACCTGGCTGACACCGATCCGGATCTCGACCTCGTCCATCGACTCACCGCGCGAAAGGGTCACGAGGCGATCCACGCCCCAGCCGACCAGCACCACGCTCGCGACCGACAGGCCGAGCATCACCCACAGGATCCGGCGCCGCGCGATCTCGCGGATCGTGAGCGAGGCGATGGCGAGGACGAGGCGCGGTGTCATGGTGCGTCCCGCACGAGGCCGAGGAACACGTCCTCGAGCGACCGGCGCCCCGGGTCCACCGCGTGCACGCGCCCGCCGTGGGCGACGATCGCGGCCACGACGTCCGGCACGCGGGCGGCGTCCAGCGGGCGGATCGCCAGCCAGCCGTCGGCATCCTCGGAGAGACGGCCGAACGGCGCCAGCCACGAGCGTTCCTCCGGAAGGTCCGTGACCCTCAGCCGCACCGCCGGCTCGCCGAGCATGCCGGCCAGGGTGCCGGCGGCGAGCACGCGACCCCGGTGGACCACCGCGACGTGGTCGCACACCCGCTCGACCTCGCCCAGCAGGTGCGAGTTGAGCACGATCGTGCTGCCGCGGGCACGGGCGTCGCGGATGATCGCACGCACGTCGTCCCTCCCGACGGGATCAAGCGCGGAGGTCGGCTCGTCCAGGACGACCAGCTCCGGGTCCCCCAGCAGGGCCACCGCCAGCCCGAGGCGCTGCTGCATCCCCTTGGAGAAACCGCCGGTGCGGTCCCGCGACCGCGACGCGATGCCGGCGAGGTCCAGGACACGGTGGATCTCGGCGTCCCGGCCCGTGCGCGGGAGCCCGGCGAGGGTCGCGTGCAGCTCGATGACCTCGCGGGCCGTGAGCCACGCCTGGTAGCGGAACAGCTCTGGCAGGTAGCCGATCCGGCGCCGGACCTCGCGGTCGCCCAGCGGCCTCCCCAGCACCTGCCCGTCGCCGCCGCTGGGGCTTGCCAGGCCCAGCAGGAGCTTGACGGCGGTGGTCTTGCCTGCCCCGTTCGGCCCCAGGAGGCCGAAGACCTCGCCGCGCTCGACGTGGAGGTCCAGCCCATCGAGGGCCACGGTTCCGCCGTACGTCTTGCGCAGGGCACGCGTCTCGATGGCGGCGGCGGTCATGGGTGCATTCTGGGGGCGAGTGGGCAAACGCGCCGGGTCGTGACAGGCGAGGTGGCACGGGGCGGCGCGAGGATGCCAGTGTGACGAACCTGCCGCTCCCGGAGGCCCCCAGGATGCTCTTCGCCGACTGCCCGCTCTGCGACGGGCCGGTCCCGCTGGACCTCGAATGCGGCGCCCTTGACTGCCCGACCTGTGCCGTGCGCCTGGAGCTCGCGGACGAGCCCGCGCTTCCGGAGCTCGCCGAAGCGGCCTGACACCCGGCCCGAGGCCGCTCCGTCTGCTCGGCCGGTCCCGGAGCGGCCGGCGCGCCGGTGCCCCGGGACCCGCCCGACGGCTCAGGCGCCGGTCGCGACCAGCTTCTCCGGCACCGCGACCCCGACGCCTTCGGCGATGCGGCGGCCGAATTCCGGATCGCACTGAGCGAAGTGCCAGACCATGCGCTCCTTGATGTGGGCGTCGCACTGGCCGATCAGGCCGGTGAGGTTGAGGACCAGGTCCTCGCGCTCCCAGTCCGGCATCGTGCGGTACCGGTTGCCGGCCTGGGCGTAGTCGTTGGTGCGGTTGATTGTGGCCCTGGTCAGCCGGCCGTGGATCTCCGGCTCGTACGGCGGCCCGGCCGGTTCGGCCTCCTGGAGGCCACCCGTCGAGCTGGGCTCGTAGTTGACATGGGGGTTCTCGCCGGTGCCGTCGACGTCGTAGGCCATCTGGCCGTCGCGCTGGTTCGTGCGCACCTTCGCCAGCGGGGCATTGACCGGCAGCTGGAGGTAGTTCGGTCCGACGCGGTAGCGCTGCGTGTCCGAGTACGAGAAGGTCCGCCCGATGAGCATCTTGTCATCGGAGAACTCGAGGCCGTCAACGAGGACGCCCGTGCCGAACGCCGCCTGCTCGCTCTCCGCGAAGAAGTTCTCGACGTTCCGGTTGAGCGTCATCATCCCGACCGGGCGCAGCGGGAACTGCGCCTCGGGCCACTCCTTCGTGTCGTCGAGCGGATCGAAGTCGAGCTCCGTGTGCTCGTCGTCGCTCATGATCTGGACGCTGAGCTCCCACCGGGGATGGTCTCCACGCTCGATCGCCTCGAAGATGTCCTTCGATGCGCTCCCGAGCTCGGTGGCCTGGATCGCATCCGCCTGCGCCTGCGTCAGCGACTCGACGCCCTGCTGGCTCTTCCAGTGGTACTTCACGAGGACGGCCTCGCCGGCGGCGTTGACCATCCGGTAGGTGTTGACGCCGAAGCCGTCCATGTGCCGGAAGCTCTTCGGGATCCCCCGCGGGCTGAACAGCCACGTCGCCAGGTGTATGGATTCCGGCGTCATGCTCAGGAAGTCGAAGATCCGGTTCGGCTCCTGGCGGAATGTCACCGGGTCCGGTTTGAACGCGTGGATGACGTCCGGGAACTTGATCGCGTCGCGGATGAAGAACACGGGCAGGTCGTTCCCGACCAGGTCCCAGTTGCCGTCCTCGGTCTTGAACTTGACGGCGAAGCCGCGCGGATCGCGGGCGACCTCCGAGGAGTCCCGGCCGCCGATCACCGTCGAGAACCGGACGGTCACCGGGGTGCGCTTGCCTTTCGCGGAGAACAGCTTCGCGCGGGTATAGCGCGCGGCGGGCTCGTCACCGATCGTGCCGTAGGCTTCGAACTCGCCGTGCGAGACGAACCCACGCGCGTGAACGACCCGCTCCGGGATCCGCTCGCGGTCGAAATGCGCGATCTTCTCGAGAAACTGGTAGTTCTCGAGCGTCGCCGGCCCGCGACTCCCGACCGTCCGCTGGTGCTGGTTGTCGCTGACGGGGTGACCCTGCCGGGTCGTCAGACCGCGCCCGGATTCCCCCTTGCCGTCGCCGCCGTTGCGGTTCGTCGTGCCTGCCATGGTCAGTCTCCTGTGCGTCTTCGCGGGCCATCGTGGGTCCCGGGCGACCCATCTGCTGCGCCTATTGTCGCCCCTGCGGCGATGCGTGGCATCCACCGGCCGGCCGACCCGAAGCATCCCAACGCCTGTGCTGGTGCGCCCGGTGCTCTCCGCTCCCGTATCGGAATCGTCGTCCGGCGACCGAAATCGAGCGCCTCGCCCCGGTGGGGTCGGTTCCCGGTCGCCCGGCGACCATCTCGTGCGCCCACCGCACCGTTCGGTCGCCGGGCGACCGAACGGGGAGGGGTGTCGGACCGAACGCGTCCGCCCGCACCGGCCTGACCCAGCACAGAAGAAGGGATGCTTCCCGGCCGACCTCAGCCCTCCGGCGCGTCGAACCGCCGGGCGTTGCCCAACTGGGCGCCCGGCCCATCCTCCGCCAGCCAGCACGCCGCCTGCTGACCGCCGCCGACGTCGAACAACGGTGGCTCATCCACGCGGCAGCGGTCGAACACCAGCGGGCAGCGCGGGTGGAACCGGCAGCCGGGCGGCACGTGGGCGGCGTCGGGGGTCTCGCCGACCAGGATCGTGCGAGCGGCGCGCTCGCCCGGCTCGGGTGGATCCGGCGATGGCGAAACGGACACCAGCGCCTGCGTGTACGGGTTCCGCGGCATCCGGATCACCCGCTCGGCCGGGCCGATCTCCATGATCCTGCCGAGGTACATCACCGCGATCCGGTCCGCCAGGACCCAGGCAACCGACAGGTCATGGGTGATGAACAGATAGGTCAGGCCCCGCTCCCGCCGCAGGTCCAGCATCAGGCGGAGCAGCTCGGTTCGGATCGAGACGTCCAGCATCGACACCGGCTCGTCCGCGACGACCAGGTCGGGATCCATGACGAGCGCACCGGCGATGACCACCCGCTGCCGCTGGCCGCCGGACAGCTCGTGCGGGAAGCGCGCTGCGAAGTCCGCGGCAGGGCGGAGCCCGGCCGTCTCCAGGGCGGCCAGGATCCGCTGCTCTCGGTCCTGGCGCGACGTCCCGATCCCGTTGACCTCGAGCGGCTCGCGCACGAACTCGGCGATGGTGTGCTTCGGGTTGAGCGTCTCGTACGGGTCCTGGAAGATCAGCTGGACCCGCCGCCGGTAGGCCCGGAGCTTGCCGGTGCCCCACAGGTCCGAGACATCCTGGCCGTCGAACACCACCCGTCCGCCCGTCTGGCGGGTGAGCTTGACGACGACGCGCCCCGTCGTCGTCTTGCCCGAGCCGGACTCACCGACGAGACCCAGGATCTCGCCCTGGTTGATCGTCAGGTCGATCCCGTCCACGGCGCGCACGTAGCCACGGGGATGGCGGGTGATCATGTCCATGACGCCGCCACGGATGGGGAAGTGGACCTGGAGGTTCTCCAGGCGCAGCAGCTCGCGGCCGGGGGCCACCGGCGGCGACTCGGGCTCGGGGATCCCGGGCTCGGGGATCCCAGGCTCGGCGATCACGGTCACGGGGCAGGCTCGCCTGCAGCCGTCGGGGCGGCAGGTCTCGCGCCCGGCGGGTCGGACGTCACGTCCGAGGTCGGGTACAGGTGGCAGGCAACCCGCACGCCGTCGGCGAACCGGACCTCCGGCGGCACGACCTCGGAGCAGACCGGCATCGCGGACGGGCAGCGCGGCGCGAACCGGCAGCCGGGCGGCGGGTTGCGCAGGTCCGGGGGCATGCCGGGGATGACTTCCAGGGTCCGCCGGTCGGTCCGGACGTTCGGGAACGACGACAGGAGCTTCTGCGTGTACGGGTGACGCGGCGCGCTGAAGACCCGTCGGACCTGCCCCTCCTCGGCGACCCGGCCCGCGTACATGATCATGACCCGGTCACACGTCTCGGCGATCACCGAGAGGTCGTGCGTGATCAGGATCAGGGACAGGCCGAGATCCCGCCGGAGCCGCTCGAGGAGCTGGAGGATCTGCGCCTGCACCATCACGTCCAGGGCGGTGGTCGGTTCATCCCCGATGACGATCGCCGGGTCGCAGGCGAGCGCCATCGCGATCATCGCCCGCTGGCGCATCCCGCCGGACAGCTCGTGTGGATACGAGGCGACCCGCTCCCTGGGTATCCCCACCAGCTCGAGCAGCTCCCCGGCCCGCTTGCGCGACGACTCGCGAGGCTGGCCCAGGCGGATCTCGATCGGCTCCGCGATCTGGTCGCCGATCCGCTGCACGGGGTTGAGCGCGTTCATCGCACCCTGGAACACGATCGAGATCTCGCGCCAGCGGTAGCGCGCGATCTGGAGCTCGGTCTTGGGCACGAGGTCGATCCCGAACAGCTCGACCCTGCCGCCCTTGATGTACCCGTTCGCGGGCAGCAGCTTCACCAGCGACAGGGCCGTCGTGGTCTTGCCGCACCCGGACTCGCCGGCGATCCCGAGGGCCTCGCCGTCGTCGAGCCCGAAGCTGACGCCGTCAACGGCCTTGACGCTCCCGTTCGGCATCCGGAACCGGACCGAGAGGTCCTCGACCCGCAGGAGCGGGGCCGCCGGATCCGCCTGCTTCGGCATCGGCCACTGGCGCCGGCCGCGGATCGCGAGGTCGACGGTCATCGCCGGGCTCCCGATCGCGGGTTGAGGATGTCGTCCAGCGCATTGCCGACGAGGGTGAACGCGAGCACGACGAGGACGACGCAGATCGCCGGCGGCGCAATGTACCACCAGGCCCCGAGGCCTGGCGCGCCGGCGCCCTGGGCCGAGTTCAGGATCTGTCCCCAGGACGGCGCAAACGGATCGCCGAGGCCGATGAACGCGAGCGTCGTCTCGGTGAACACCGCGGTTGCGAATGTGAGCACGGCCTGGGCCACGATCAGGTTGACCACGTTGGGCAGCACGTGGCGGCGCATGATCCGCCCCGGCCCGGAGCCGACGACCCGCGCCCGGTCCACGAACATGCGCATCTTGACCGAGAGCACCTGGGAGCGGATGACCCGGGCGGTCGTCGCCCAGCTCGTGAGCCCGATGACGACGATGATCACGATCATCGTCGCGCGGATCCCGAACAGCTCGGCATCGGCCCCCACGATGTCCAGGATGATGGGTGCCAGGATGATCGCGAGGACGATCGTCGGCAGCACGAGGAAGAAGTCCGAGACCCGCATCAGCACGGTGTCGGTCGGGCCGCCGACGTACCCCGCCACGATCCCCACGAGGGCGCCGAGGACCACGGTGATCACCGTCGCCATCAGCCCGATCGCCATCGAGATCCGCGCCCCGTGAACCGTCAGGTTCAGGATGTCGCGGCCCAGCTCGTCGGTGCCGAACAGGTAGCCACCGCCGGGGGGCTGCAGGGACTGTCCGGTCGCCGTCGTGGCCGTCTCGAGCTTGCCGACGAGGAGGTCGGGAAACAGGGCCAGGACGGCGAAGAAGGCCAGGATGAGCAGGCCGTAACGGCCGTCGCTCCGGGACAGGAAGCGACCGACGAAGAGGCGCGCACGCCCGGCCGACCCTGACCGGCGCTGGATCCCGGGGGCGGCCGCAGGCGGCGCCGTCGCCGGGGTCACGCGCGGACCCGCGGGTCGAGGAACCCGTAGACGATGTCGGCGATCAGGTTCGCGATGACGACCGACACCGCCACCAGCAGGAAGATGCCCTGGAGGACCGGGTAGTCACGGGCGCTGAGCGCGTGGATCGTCAGCGTGCCCAGCCCCGGCCAGTTGAACACGATCTCGGCGGTGATCGCGCCGGCGACCACGTAGCCAAGGTTAATCGCGATCAGCGTCACCATCGGGAGCATCGCGTTGGGGAACGCGTGGTGCCGGAGGACCCAGCTGTCCTTGAGCCCCTTGGCCCGGGCCGTCGTGATGTAGTCCTCGTTGCGGGTGTCGATGATCGACGACCGCATCAGGATCGAGTAGCCGCCGAGCAGCCCGAGGGTCACCGCGAGGAGCGGCAGGACCAGGTGCCTGCCCAGGTCCCACGCCTGGTTGAGCAGTGGCTGATCACTCATCCCGGGCGTGGTCATGCCGGAGGTCGGGAACCATCCGAGCCCGGCGGCGAAGATCACGACCAGGGGCATGCCGATCACGAAGTACGGCATCGAGTACAGGATCAGGCTGGCGCCCGTGCCGATCGAGTCCGTCTTCCCGCCTCGGCGCCATCCCGCATAGGCGCCGATGGCGAGGCCGCCGATGATCGCGAACACCTCCCCCAGGCCGACCAGGAGGATCGTCGGGCCGACGGTCGCCCCGAGCACGTCGGTCACCGGCTGCCCCCGGTAGAAGATCGAGTAGCCGAGGTCGCCCGAGACGGTCGCCTTCACGTACGCGATCAGCTGGTCCGGGATGAGCGGCTTGTCGAGGCCCCAGCGAGCGCGGGTCGCCGCGATCATCTCCGGCGTGAGGTTCGGGTTCTTGAGGACGCGGTCGGGCGATCCCGGCATCATCCGGAACATCAGGAAGTTGAGGACCAGGATCGCGACGATCGTCACGAACGCCTGGGCCAGCTTCCGCGCCAGGTAATGGGCGTTCACGGGCAGCGAGTCAACATGGCGGTGGGGTGGGGGCGGCGCGTGCCACCCCCACCCCCCGGTCCATGGACTGGGTCACGGTCGTCTCTACTCGTCCTCGCCTGCCGCGGTGGTCCGACGACGGCGGCTGACGACGAGGCCGCCGACGACCACGACCACGAGCACGAGCACGAGCCCGCCGAGGAGCAGGTTGCTGGATCCGCCCCCGGAGGTGGTGCCGGTCGCCGCGCTGGGCGCCGGGGTCGCGGGTGCCGTGCTGCTCACGGCCGCGGACGCGGATGCGGATGCGGATGCGGATGCCGCCGGCGTCGCGCTCGCCTCGGACGGCACCGGGCTCGGGCTCGGTGCGATCGTGGCGTCGGTGAGCAGTGTGTACACGAGGTCGCCGTACGTGAACATCGGGGTGCCGGTGGCGGGCATGTTCTGCCAGCCGGCGAAGCGATCCGTCCGGTGGACGTCGAGGTTAGCGTCGTAGTACAGGACGTCGTACGGCGCCTGGTCGTAGATCAGGTTCTGCATCTGGGCCAGCGTCGCCTTCCGCTGGGCGCCGGACTCCTTGAGCTGCTGGTCGTAGAGCTTGTCGTAGTCGGGATTGCAGTACTGGCTGTCCGACGTCCCGCCGATGGCGTCACAGCGGAAGATCTGGAGCAGGGCGTTGGGATCCGGGTTGCCCGCCCAGCCCCACAGCTCGATGTCGTACTTGGCCGTCCCGTCGGGGGGCGGGAGGACCAGTTCGCCGAGCGCGGCGCTGGTGAGGATCTGGGTCGACACGACGATCCCCAGCTGGCCGTACCAGTCCTTGACGAACTCCGCGGACTTCGCGTACGCGGCCTCCGAGTCGGGCGCGTAGAGGCGCAGCTTGATCGGCTTGCCTTCCTTGTCGAGCCGGCTGCCGCTCGCGTCGAGCTTGTAGCCTGCCGCATCGAGCTTGGACTTGGCGAGCTCGATGTCGAAGGTCCGGGGCGTCGTCGGGTCGACGTGCCAGTCCGAGAGCACCGGCGGCACGATGGTCGTACCCGGGTCGCCGAAGCCGCCCAGGACGCGGGCCACCAGCGTCGGCTTGTCGACGGCGTAGCCGAGCGCGTCCCGGAACGCCGGATCGAGCAACGCCTTGGTGGACGGCCCCCCGTTGGGGATGGTCTTGCCGGTGCCGGTCCCGTAGGTGTTGAAGGCGAGCTGCGTCCAGCCGTTCGCCTTGCCGGCGTCCGTCTTGTACAGCGGGTCTGCCTGCAGCTGCTTGAACTGGTCCGGGTTCACGCCGTGCGCGTAGTCCAGCTCGCCGTTCTTGAGCGCCTGGAACATCGCGTCGGCGTTGTCGGGGAAGAACCGGATGACGACCTGGTCCTCGAAGCCCTGCTGGCCCCAGTAGTTGGGGTTTCGCACGAAGCGCGCGAACTGGCCGGTCTTCCACTCGGCGAGGGTGTAGGGGCCCGTCCCCACGAGCGGCGCGTTGAACTTCTCGTCTGCCATCTTCTTGTAGTCGACCTTGCCGTAGACGTGCTCCGGCAGGATCGGCACGTACACCTGGAAGATCCGGTCAGACTGGTCCGTGGTATAGGCGACGAACGTGCTGGCGTCCGGGCACTCGATCTTGGTCACCCCGGCGTCCTTGACGTTCGGGTCGAGGTACCCGGCGCCGATGTTCGCGCCATCCGCGATGGCGGCCATGGCGAGGCCCCACGAGTAGCAGACGTCCTTCGACGTCGCTGGCTTGCCGTCGGACCACTTCATGCCGTCGCGGATGTGGTAGGTGACCTTGTCCGGAGAGCGGACCCAGGTGTCCGCGAAGCCGGGCCCGGGGCTCGTGTCCAGGCTGAAGTTGGTCAGCAGGTCGTAGGTCAGCTGGAACACCTCGTAGCCCGAGACGAGGTAGGTGTTGAAGGGGTTCGTCGAGTCGAGGTCCTGCGTCGTCCCGACGGTCAGGACGACCGGGCCGGCCGCCGCCACGGGACCCGCGGCCGGGAGCAGCAGGGACGCTGCCAGAAGGAGCGCGGCAACCGGCCGCACACCCTTGACGCCCATGGACAGGCGCATCTCAATCTCCTCCTCTTGTCCTCGACCGGACGTCGCCGCTCCCCGGACGGCCGGTCACGCCGAAGCCGGCGCTGCGTGTAGCCGAACGGTCGCACAACCGGGGGTCCCACCGCAACTATCGTCGGATACAGCCCGAGGGCCGAAACGGCTCACAGCCGAAATACGTGACGCGGTCAGCGAGCGGTCGTCGACGGGCAGGGCTCAGCCGGGCGCCCGGGATCGGCCGATCGCTCCGGCGCGGCCGATCGCTGGCCGACCGCCTCCTCGGTCATCGCCGGCCGGACACCTCCAGCGCATACCGGCCGACGCCGGCGAGCGTGATGACGTCGTGGATCTCGCCCGAGTCGATCTCCACGATCACCTCGGCCAGCGTTGCCCACCGGATGGCGAGGTCCTCGGTCGCCTCCGGTGCGGCCGGGCCGGGTCGCAGGCCGGTGGCCAGGAAGATCGCGCCCCGTTCGTCCGTGACCGAGTTGGAGACGGTCATCCGGCACAGCCGGCGCCAGTCGGCCGCGTCGTAGCCGGTCTCCTCGCGGAGCTCCCGCTTCGCCCCGTCGAGCAGCGCCTCGCCGTCCTCGACGCCGCCCTCCGGGATCTCCCAGCTGTACTCGTCCAGGGAGTAGCGGTGCTGGCCCACCAGCAGGAGCCGCCCGTCGTCTGCGATGGCCACAACGCCCACGGCCTGCGTCCGGAAGTGGACGACGCCGTAGATGCCGGGGCTGCCGTCCGGGCGGTCAACCTCGTCGTGGAACACCTCGATCCAGGGGTTGGCGTAGGCGGTCCGGCGACTGCGGCGCCGCCAGGGACCCACGATCTGCGCCTCGTCATCCGTCTCGCTCATGCGTGGAAGGTAGCGCGTTGTAGCAGAACACCGGTGCTGCGCGTTATGGCCATGCAAGTGCAGCTTCGCCCCGCCAGCGGGGCAGAACAGGGAAGGGAACGCCATGAGCACGACCGCATTACGTCCCTCTCGACGTCGGCGCTGGGTCCTGGTCGGACTGGCGTCGGTCGCGGTCATCGCGGTCGCCGGCTACGGGGCGGTGTCGTTCATGGTCTACGACGGCGTCAGCAAGGCGCCGCGCGCGTGCTGGCCCGGCGACCGGGCGAACACGCCGGCTGCCTACACCGTGCCCTCCCAGTTCGACCAGGGGCTCTCCACGGCCAACCTCATGCCGGTCCCGCAGGACGTGACCTTCCAGTCGCGCGACCCCCAGATCCCGAACGCGAAGCTCGCCGCCTGGTGGATCCCGGCCGAGAAGGCCGATGCCCCGGCGGTGGTCCTGGTGCACGGGGTCCAATCGTGCCGCAGGGAAGCGACCGTGCTGCTCGCCGCCGGGATGCTCCACCGGAACGGCTACTCCGTGTTCCTGATGGACCTCCGGGACCACGGCGACTCCGAGGGCGACGACGCCCGGTTCGCCGGTGGCAGCGAGGAGTACATGGACGTCCTGGGTGGTTGGGACTGGGTCCGGGCGCAGGGGGTGCCCGCCGGGCGCATCGGCCTGGCCGGCTTCTCGTTCGGGTCCATCAGCGCGATCGTCGCCGGCGGCCAGGAGCCGCAGGTGGCGGCGGTCTGGTCCGACTCCTCGACCACCGAGATGTACGAGGGGATCCGCCTGTTCCTCAAGGACCAGATGAAGGACGGATCCGGGATCACGGGCATCCTCGTCCCGGGCGCGATCCTGTGGGCGCACATCATCGCGGGCGACGACCTCACGAAGTTCGACCCCATCGACCAGGTGGCTGCATACACCGGCAGGTCGATCGCCTTCGTGCACGGCGCCGACGACGCCGTGCTGCCGGCGTCCATGGCGACCGAGCTGCACAGCGCGGCCGTGGCCGCCGGGGCCAGCACGCCGGACGCCTGGATCGTGCCGGGCGCGGGCCACACGCAGGGCATCTACGTGGATCCCGCCGGGTACGAGCAGCGGCTGGTGTCCTTCTTCACGACGGCGCTCGGCGCGCCGTAGCGCCGATAGACTGGGCGGGATGTCCGATCAGGATCCCGCCCAGATCCTGCGTCCCGCCTCGCCGCCCCGCTACGGCCACGAGGTTCGCTGGGACGTCCGCATCCCCGTCCGGGACGGCCTGGAGCTGAGCGCGAACCTGTGGCTTCCGCGCCCGGCCCCTGGCGCAACGGGCGCCCTGGACGGTGCGGACGCCGCGGACGCCGACCCGTCACGCTTCCCGGCCATCCTCGAGATGATCCCGTACGGCAAGGACAGCTGGCGGCGGAACGCGGACGTCGCCCGCGGGGAGTGGCTGGCTGCGCGCCCGCCTCGCGCGGCCCGCCATCCGCCGGCTTCATGGGCGTTGACTGCGCCGCAGTGACCGATCGATGAGTTAACCGGCCAGCGGGGACCACCCGCGGTGGCGACTGCTCGTTGGGTGGGTAGATGTCAGACGGCACCGTCGCCCTGAGTCCAGGCGCCCCGGCGTACGATCGGGCCGTGCAGGAGCCTGACCGTCGTCCTCGAGCCGCGGCCCCGACGCCTGCGCCGATCTATCCCCGGGCGGGCAACCCGGTGGGCCTCCGCGACCTGTCCGAGGGGGCGTGACCGGCTCCGGGCGGCTCGGACCGCTCCGTCACCGGGCCTGGGGCCGTTTCCACCGCGACGCGCGGATCTTCCTCGTCACGACCCTCGTCGCCGGCGCGGCGATGAGCCTCTACTGGATCGACTTCAACCTCTACCTGGCCTCGCTGGGACTCTCGACTGCGACCATCGGGCTGGTGGCGACGATCTCCGCCGTGGCGGGCGCGCTGGTCGCCTTCCCCGCCAGCTCGGCGTCCGACCGGGTCGGGCGGCGGTTGGTCATCGGCGGCGGGATGGCGATCGGGCTGATCGCCCTGCTCGGGCTGATCGCCAGCGATGCCCTGCCGGTGATCGTGCTCTCCGCCTGCCTGTTCGCGGCCGGGAGCCAGGCCATGCAGGTTGTCATCGCGCCGTATATGACCGAGCACAGCGAGCCGGCCCACCGGAACGAGCTGTTCGCCATGCAGTTCGCGATCCAGAGCTTCACCAACATCGTCGCGGCCGTGCTGGGCGGGGTGGTCGCAGGGCTGATCGCGATGGCCCTCGGCATGGACCCGGCCGGGTCCGGCACCTACCGGATCATCCTCGTGATCATGGCCCTGCTCACGGCGGCAGGCCTGGCCACCGTGACGCTCCTGTCCGACGACCGGCCGAAGACGCTGCTGCGACAGCGGCTGCGGAGCCTCGGAGAGCCGGCCGCGTTCCCGCCCGATCCCCGGCGCCCAAGGGCGTGGCTCGGGATCACGATCCGCGACCGGGGACTGTTCGCCAGGCTGCTGTTCCCGGGGCTGCTCATCTCCATCGGGGCGGGGCAGGTGATCCCGTTCCTCAACCTGTTCGTGCAGGCGAAGTTCGGGCTGAACCTCGCCTCGCTCAACGCCGTATTCGCGCTGACCTCGCTCGGGACCCTCGCCGCCATCCTCTACCAGCCCCGGCTTGCGCGGCGGTTCGGCCAGATCACGTCCGTCGTCCTGGTCCAGGGGGCCAGCATCCCGTTCCTGGTGGTGCTGGGGTTCTCCCCGGTCCTGTGGATGGTGATCGCCGCGATGGCGGTGCGGAACTCCCTCATGAACGCCGGCAACCCGATCTTCAACGCGTTCGCGATGGAGCGCGTCTCGCCGGGTGAGCGGGCATCGCTGTCCGCGGCGATGATCCTGCTATGGCAGGTGGGATGGATCGTCGGGGGGCTGTGGTACGCGTCCCTCCAGGCCTCGCTCGGGTTCGAGGCCGGCTACGCCGTCAGCTTCATCACGATCATCGTCCTGTACACGATCGCCACCGTGCTGTACTGGGTGTGGTTCCGCGAGATCGACCGCCGGGTGCTGGAATCGCGCACCGCGGCGTAGGGCCGCATAGACTTCGAGCATGTCCGATGCCCCCGTTCCGCAGCGCAGCAAGACCGCGATTCCGCGCAACCCGGGCCGCCACGAGCTGGGGATGAAGGCGACGCTCCTGTTCCCCGACAGGGAGATCGTGGAGCGGTACTACGTGCCGCTGGTCTACACGGCCTGCCGCACCTGCTACTCGGAGCTGGACCCGCAGGAGATCTTCCGGCGCGCGGTGGACGGCGAGGTCGCGCCGGCATCGATGCAGCGTCTGATCTCCAACGTCATCGAGTCCGGCCACGGCTCGACCATCGAGCACATCGTGTTCACGTTCGCGCTGTCGGGCGTCTCGCGCACCCTGTCGCACCAGCTCGTCCGCCACCGCGCCGGCGTCGCGTTCGACCAGCAGAGCCAGCGGTACGTGAAGTTCAAGAGCGCCGCCACGATGCTCCCGGCGACGATCGCGGAGGGCGACCCGGGCCTGCGCGCGCGTTACGAGGAGCAGATCGGTGGGGCGCTGGGCCTGTATGGCGAACTGCTGGAGGCGGGCGTGCCGGGCGAGGACGCGCGGTTCGTCTTCCCCAATGCCACGCGCACCAACCTGGTCATGACGACGAACCTCCGGGCGCTGATCCACATGTCGGGCCTTCGCCTGTGCACGATGGCCCAGTGGGAGATCCGGCGGCTGTTCCAGCTGATCCGCCACGAGGTGTTCGGCGTGTCGCCGTTCCTGGGGTCGTTCCTGGCCCCCAAGTGCGTACCGCTGGGATACTGCGACGAGTTCAACAACCGCGACGAGCACTGCCCGATCCGTCCGCACAAGGACAACGTGCTCGCCGCGTGGGCCCAGAAGCGCGATGCGGCCAGGGCCGCAGGAAGGGATCTCCCCGTCACATGAGCAAACGCCCCAGCAGGACCGTCACCTCGATCGGCGTATCTTCTTCGGGGTCCTCGCCCTGGGCGTGATCCTGGACCGGGCAGCGCGGAACGCCGCGGGCGGGGGCCGGTAGCCGGCAGCGTCGCGGGCAGCGTCCCGGGCGGGCGGGGGCCGGTAGCCGGCAGCGTCCCGGGC